>DASCOW010000512.1:0-6656 GCA_036012205.1 Verrucomicrobiota bacterium | reverse complement strand
CATTTACCATCAGGACCAACATCAATTTTCGGCTCAACACCCTTTTGAATATGAACATCAACGGGGCCACTCATATCAGTAAGTTCTACGATCATGTTTGTGGCATTAAATGGAACATTAATTACGAATTCCTCGCTCTCATTCGGCTTAATTTCAACGTGAATCCCATCGATCCCAGCCAAATTCAAGTTATACGCTTTATCCACTTTTAAAATGAGACGCTCCACCAAACCGGTGAAAGTCAAAGCACTGTCTACCATGTCGAACTGCCACACGCCCATGGCCGGTTGCCACTTGAAATCGTTCAGACTACCCGGGCCGTCGGTCGGAATTGATGTCGGCATGATGCGTGAGGGTTCCAGTTCATCGTCATAAATGAACACAAAGTCTGTCGGGTAAGGATCACTGGTTGTTCCCTCGAACAATGTGTGGTTGTTCAAAACAACCGCGTCGCGGTCATGGCTTAATTGTCCCCACAAATCACCGACTTCCTCGTGGTGGATGATGCTTGTTGCGGTTACCTTGCGAACGTAGTCGTACGGCATGCCTGGGTAGACGCCAAAGATCGAAACACCACCTGGATTAGCCGCAGAACCGTCGGGAATCACGGCCGGGAGCGGCAGCATATAGATAGTCCCGTCATCGCCCAAAAAGCCGTTAGCATTGTCAGTCGACAATCCGACCAGGCCAAACTCGGCCGCCATTTGATCCTCCGACTTGACACCGATGTAAAACACCTCGTCCTTGCCCACCTTGGCATCGTCGAAGATAACGTACTCCGTGCCGCCGCGGTCTGTGGAGCGGAACGCCGCATCGAGCACCGCCGGCTCAAGGTTGGTCAGGTTCGAGTCGCGCGACACGTACAGGTCGATGTCGGCCGCGCGATGACGGGGCGTGGACAGGTTCGGCGACATGAAGGTGATGAACGCCACGTGTTTGCCGAAGCTCGGCTTGTTTTCATCGTCATCCGTCGCCGGATCGCCAGGCGTGCTACCGGATTGATTTGTCGTCTCCGGCGGCGCGTTGGTGAAGGTGTAAAAATGCCACTGCTCGGCGATGCCGCTGCGATTGGCGAACACGGTGTGAGCCGTGTCGTTCGTCTTGGCCAAGGGCGAGTTGGCACCGACACGCTGATGGAGCATGGGCATGCCGTTGGTCAGCGAAGCGATGGCCGGCAACTCAATGACCTCCGGCTTGTCCGATTCTATCCGGAAAGCATCACCGACCTCCGGGTTGGCACTGGACATCACAAGCGCAAAGTCCTGCACAACATCAACGTGGTCGCCCGGGGTCTCGGCGTCATAAAACGCCGACAACGAATCGACATTGACGCGACGCGCATAAACGGTGATGCGGTACTGCTCCGTGCTTGGCTCCTCGATGAAGACGTTCTCAACGTTGTTAACAACATCATTGGTCTCACCCATCGTGCTGTAAACGGACGAGCCAATGTTGTTACCGTAATATATCTCCTTGGGTTCATCCTCGTCATCCTCCGTCTCGTCGTCAGGATCACCGGGGCCAGCAGGTCCGTCTTCGCCAAGCGGCGAATCCGAGATCGGCGTGACGATCAAATCAAGGTCGTTGACGAGCTTGACCGCGGCGTTTGGGTTACCAGGCGGATCGGTCCACGCCAGCGTGAAACGGATCGGGTAATGAAGCGCGTTTGAGCCAAGGGTAATTTCCCATGAACGGCTCTCGCCTGTAGCCAAGGCGTTGGTCAGGCTTTGGTCGATGAATCGCGTTGGCCAGGCGTTCTCGTCAGATATGTTCTCATCGACCAGAGCCGGTACGGCACGGCCAAGGTTGGGCAGCCCCCAGCCCTGGTGATTGATCGTGCTGCGGACGTTGTGGTTGTACCGGGCATCAACTGACTGCGCGCTGTTGATCAGCAGCGCCTTCATCAGTGCAGGGCTATTGGTGCGCTTGAGTCGATCGGTATAAAATTCCTGCATCAATGCGAGCATGCCACTGACCGCCGGAGCAGCCACACTGGTGCCTGACTCGTACCGATACTGATCACTAAGTTCATCATTTTGTTTTTCCAATGCATCAGCATCTGCCTGCGCGTTGGTGGAGGTGATCGAGTTTTTCCAGTCGGCGGATCGAGTGGAAATAATGAATGTGCCGGGCGCGACCAGATCCGGCTTGAATCGGCCAAACTGCCCCTCAATGCCGATGCCCACGTTGCCCCGGCTTGAGAATGCAGCGACTTGATTGTTGGAATCCGTCATGCCGGCGAATGGCGTGTTGGTGGTCGTTGTAACTTCCTCCTTCTCGACCTCGTTGCCATCTTCATCGGTCTCGGTAACGGTGTTGGTAACACTGGTGTACGCCTCAGCGGCGATCTCGCGGCCCGACTCAATGGCGCCGACGGTGATCACATTCTTGGCCGTGCCGGGCGCGGTAATGGTGTTCGGGCTGGCATTGAGTCCGTTGTCGCTGCCGGCGCCGGAGTTGCCAGCCGGGAACACGTAAACCACTTGCTGGTCACCGGGGCGCCCCGGCAATGCGTCGCGTGTAGCGGCATCGTAGCTGGCAGCCGCCCATGTGTAGTCGCTTTCATCCTCGTACTCCCAACTATTGTTGGAGATCAACGGATATTTCTGTTTGGGTCTTTTGAAGTAATGATAAGTCGCCGACTCGGCCTGCAGCCAACTATCGGACACATGGTTGTTCACTTTGTCATCATCAGCCTTCAACACGTGGAGCCGAGCTTCAGGCGCCATCCCTTTGAAATTCGGATCCTTGAATGAACCCGGTGGCGGGTTGGTCTTGATCGTGTCCGAACCGGCGCCATTGCCAGCAATGATGCCGGCCACGAACGTCCCGTGACCGTCAGGATCCTTGCCCGCACCCGGGCCCTTGAGCCGGTTGCCGAATGCGGCGTGACTGTCATCGACTCCGGAGTCGTTGATATTGACGTAAATGCGCGAGCCGGTCAGCCCGAGGTGATCCTCACTCAACACATTGGTCACCGTGCCGTCTGCATCCGTCTCGGCAGTGAACACCTCGACTCCCAGGCGTGGGCGCGTGAGGTCGTTGGCCAGACGACGCGGCCGATGCCTCTCGAGGCCCTGCACCTCGGTCAGTCTGGCCAAGGCTGGCAGTTTGTCGGCGGGAACACGGGCGACAAGCTTGGACCCGAACGGTGTTCGATCCTGCGACAACACCTCGACTCCCAGCTTGGCCAGGCGCTTAGCGGCAGCCGGCTCGCTCTCCGGGAATAGCACCACATTGAGCAGCGCCCCATCCGGCAGCGGCTGCCCGGTGACCGCCATTTCGAGTAGCTTCATCTCCAGTTTGTAATACGGCTCAAACGGCAGGACCGACTGCGTACCGTGCCAGTCGGCCAGACGCGCCGCGCCGCCAGCGTCCACCCGCACGAGGTAGGCGTTGTTGGGGATATACGAAATTATTTTGCCGCCGCTTGACGCAATGTGCCGCCGGAACGCCGCCGTGGCGGGGCCACGCGCCTGGGCAATGTATGTGAACGGATCGCCAGTGGTTTTGAGTTCGGCGGGGATCGACAGCCCAGAACCCAGTGCGCTGTCAATGAAGGCGTTGCGCAGCAGGACCGCCGTCTCGTTGCGGACGAGTTCGCGGATCGGTGCGTCGGTGTTTTTCAATCGGAACGGGAAAGGTTCATCCACCTCAGCCACATCAGCCGTCTCTGGTTGCGTTACGGCGACCGGCTTGGTCTGGCGCACCGGCTCCGCGACTAGTGCCTGGCCAAGCGATAGCCCGGCCCGCGACACCTGACGAGCGACCGGCCCACGACTGATGCCAAAGTAAGCCAATCCGGCGATGAGTGCCGTCAACAAAACCGCGAAAAGTGTCTGTCTTGTTTTCATGCTGCGCTATTCCTCTGCCAACACTTGGTAATCCTCCACCACAGCCCGATAGACCTGGTTGGTGCCCTCCCACTGTTCTTCGATCTTGTAGGTGGTCTTGGTGAACACCTCACCCACAACAGCGTAATTGGTGCACATGCCGTAGTACCGTCCGGGACGGGTCACAATCGAGTTCTCCGCCGGCTTGAGTGCCTGGCCAAACCCGTACACCGTGACCCTCGGTTCGTCCTCCTTTAGGAGTGACAAAATCTGCTGCGGAATCCATTCCATCACATTCTCGTGGATGGCGTACTTCTGCTGCTCAGTCGGCACCCCCTTCAACGCCATCTCCGTCGGATTGATATTCAGGAAAGGAGAAAACTCAGTCAGCGTGGGCGTCGACAAAACATCACCGAGCGTTCGGAAGCCTCCCTTGGCAAGGCGCGCCTGACTCATCCCGTATATGACATTGGATCGGCCGTTTATCCACATGGTCTGCTGCCCGTGCGTGCCGTTGAGTATCCAATCCAGTTGCGGCGAAGTCGGCTGTATGAGGTGTGCCTCCTCTGCCGTGCCCATCTCTGCCACGAACGCGCCAAGGGTCGGGCTGTCCGGCAGGGAGTTGGACAAAACAGTCAAGCCGCTGAATACCGCCGACCAGGCGGCGGCGTTGGTCTGGTTGACGGAGAGCAACCCGCTGGCGGCGGTGGCGTTGGGCGCGGTAGTGAAGAGTTGCAGCAACCGCCAGTCGTTCGTCGGGTGGGTGGTATTCAAGTCAAGCAACGACGTCGCCAACAGCGGATGCGTGCCGGCGCGATATTCCTGGAGGTTGACAATGCCATCGATATCGGCATCGAGGTAGGCGTCCTGTTTTTGTGGATTCAACCCGTAAAGCGTCTCCCAATAATCGGGCATGCCGTCCCGGTCGCGGTCGTAACCCTTCATCAGGTTATGAACACCGAAGCTGCCGGACCACGCCCACCAGTTTGTGAGCGATGCCACGCCGGACTTGAGATACATCGTCTGCCACGACGTACCACGATGCACCCGACCGAGCCAACCGATGCCGGGGAATTTGTTGTCAGGAAACTGCCATGCATCGCTTCCAGTGATAAGCGGGTCTTTCGTATAATAATTGTATGCATTAACATCGATCAACTGCCCGCTGCCACCCCACGGCCGATACCGTTCGTTGATCTTCCCGAGATTGCTTTCAGGTAACGGTGTATTGGGTGGACGTAAATAGGCAACGTTGTTGGTACTGAACCGGTCGGTGATGACCGGGTCGGTTAGATCGTTGACAGTGTAGTGAACGAGCGGATCGTTGGCCTGCCACGAGGCGCGCTTGTAAATCTTGCGGGTTGGTGTGAACGGCGCCTGCTTGCGGATGAGGTCGGACGGACGGCGCGGACGGTTTCGGCCACGAAGGAAGTCATCAAAATCCTGAATGGCTTTATCCTTGTTTCGACCGGCATACGGGTCGTTGTTATAGCTTCGCCAAAACGCTGTACTTACAGGCTTCTGGCCCCGAGCCACTTGAATTTGGGTTATCACACCGTGGGTCGGACTGCGATCCCCCTGACTGACGTTGATCCGGTTGGTATCCCAAAATGTGCCTTCGGACAAATTGCCGCCCCCAAACAAACCGGAGGACGCCGAGGTCTGCCCGCTAGTCAACTGCGTAATATCCATCGAAGTAACGAGATTATCGAGGTTCACAGCATCCACCACGCGGTTCAATTCAAGATCCACTAGAAAATACTGGACGCGGTTTGTGATGTGCAGTTTCCAGTCCGGCACGGAAAACCCGGACTCAAACACGTTGGTGAACGCACGGTTGGCGGGGAAGAATCGTTTGCGAGCGGTACTGTAAATAGAGTTGGTGATGGTGATTGCCCCAGCGTTCAGTGGAACCTTGAATTCTCGGCCGCGCCATTCGTTTGGTGTTAACTGGGTGAATTTATTGTACGGCTTCGAGATCAGATTCGTGAGCAGCCGCGGCAACGCGATGCCGGACTTGTTCGTGACGCTGTGATCCCACAGACCGATCTGGTACTGCTGCCTGACGTCCATACCCAGCCGGCGCGGGTAGGCGTTGGTGTAGGAGTTCCAGCCCTCGATGCCAAAGACGTTGGTGATGCCTAGTGTATACATCTGGTTGGTGCGCCAGTTGCGGCTCATCGCCGGGGAGATGTTGGCCGGGGCACCCTTGTTGACCTCAAGCCGGCGCGACACCTGCACGATTGATTCCACTGAGTACTCGTTAAAGTTCGGCAGGCCCTTCTTCGCGCCGACGATCCACGGCACACCATGAATGTTGATGTTAAGATCGGTGTCGAACTGAAACTGCGGTCTGAGTACCACATTGGTCAGGTCAAAGAAGCTCTGCCGACGGATTCTCTGCCAGTCGTTGGTCACCTCCGTGTAGCGTGATATGAACACGCCGGTGCCGCCGCCGGGGTTGGCATACTTGCGGAACACCGGCCGCATGACTGTCGGCGGGTTGGGGTACACAAGGCGGTTGGTAGTTGCGTCGAAGATGTTCGCCGCCAACTGCAGCAACCGGTGCACCTCCGGCGTGTAGGCGTTGGCCGGGAAAAGCTGAATGCCGCTTGAAACGGCGTTGGTCGGATTGAAGGCGGCCTTGTTTTGCCGCACCGGAAACAAAGGATGCCGCAGCCCGAAGATGCCGATGCCCGGGTTCACCACCTTCCCGCCGATGAAATATCCAGTGGTGGTGTTGCCGGTGGCGGGATCGGTTGCACTCTGCGAAACCACGCTGGCCCGAAGCATCGCGTGGGCGGCGCGGTTGATGAACTCATC
>DASCOW010000511.1:0-1839 GCA_036012205.1 Verrucomicrobiota bacterium | reverse complement strand
TGGCCAAGATCGCTGCCTCGATCGGATCCGCTCCGGCGGCGATGGCCAATGTAAACGAACTGATGACGGTGTCACCCGCGCCGGACACGTCGAACACTTCCCGAGCGACTGTGGGAATGTGGAACGGTTTGTGCCCCGGCTGGCAGACGAGCATGCCAAGTTCGCCGAGCGTGATCAGCAGTACTTTCAGTTCGAGTTCGCCGAGGAGTTGCCTAGCGACGCGAATGAGGTTGAGGTCCTTGAGCGGATTGGCGTTGTGTGTGTGGTCACTGATACCGGCCAGTTTGAAGGCCTCTTTTCGGTTGGGCGTAATGAGGGAAAGGTCTCGCAGGTCGAGTGAATGCACCGGCTTGGGGTCGAGGCTCAGCCAAGCGCCGTGCCGTCGGCCAAGCGCTTTCAGTTCGTCGAGAAATTCCTGTGTGACGACGCCCTTGCCGTAGTCGCCGATGACGATCGCTTTCGATTTGGTCAGATCACTGCCGATTGACTTGAGCAGTCGCTTGACCAAGCGAGGTTCGAGGTTGGCCTTGGACTCGCGATCGACTCGCACGACTTGTTGCCTCTGGGCAATAATGCGCGTTTTGCAGCTCGTCTGCCGCGAGGCATCAGTGAGCAGTTTCGTGCAATCGACGTTGTCGGCGTTGAGTAACGCGCGGAGTTTTTTTGCGGCATCGTCCTGGCCGACGATGCTGTGCATTTTTGCCGGGCAGTTGAGGGCAGTGAGGTTGCGAGCGACGTTGGCTGCGCCGCCGGGCATGAAGCTCTCGCGCTGAAACTCAACCACTGGCACCGGCGCCTCGGGTGAGATGCGCGAGACGTCTCCCCACAAAAACTGGTCGAGCATCGCGTCACCGGTGACAAGTATCGTGCGCTTAGCTGCGGTGTTCAGAATGTTCCGTGCGCGTTGCCGCGATATTTTTTTTTGTTCAGCCATCAGCCTGTTTCAGCGGCTCATCCTCGAGGAAACCGGTAAGTGGACTGGTTGCGTTGGCCGTGCCAAATTGTTGGCCTAGGCCAATTTCATAGGCCGTGCGGCCCGCCTCAACAGCCGCTTTGAAAGCAAGTCCCATGCGAGGTGGATCATCGGCGATGGCGATGGCGGTGTTGACCAGCACGGCGTCGGCGCCCATTTCCATTGCTTCTGCGGCGTGGCTCGGCGAGCCGATGCCGGCATCGACGACCACCGGGACGGTCGCCTGCTCGATGATGATGCGGACTTGGTCACGTGTCTCGATGCCGCGGTTGGAACCGATCGGCGCGCCCAACGGCATGACCGTGGCGGTGCCGACCTCCTGCAGTCGCTTGGCGAGGACGGGGTCAGCGTTGATGTACGGCAGTACGGTGAAGCCGTCGGCGACGAGCCGCTTGGCCGCCTCAAAAGTCTCGACCGGATCGGGCAGCAGGTAGCGGGGGTCGGGGTGGATTTCGAGTTTCACCCACTTGGGCAATCCGGCGGCGGCAGCGAGCTTGGTCAAGCGTACCGCCTCGTCCGCGTTCATTGCGCCACTGGTGTTGGGCAGGATCAGGTAGCGCTCGGGATCGATGAACTCGAGGATGTTTGCAAACGGATCGTTCGTGCCGGTGAGGTCGGCGCGTCGCAGGGCCACGGTGACGATTTGTGTACCACTGGCAGTGAGCGCGTCGCGCATCGCCTCGGGCGAGGCGAACTTGCCCGTGCCCAAGAGCAGGCGCGAGTCGAACGTGCGATCGGCAATTGTCAGCGGCTTAGTCTCCTGCGACATCGGGGAAAAACTAGGCGAGCCAAGCGCCGTTGTCGAGGCGACCGGTTACTCCGCTGGCTTTGGCTTCGCCGGGCGGGGGCGGGGGCCGAACAGGGCG
>DASCOW010000510.1:0-3893 GCA_036012205.1 Verrucomicrobiota bacterium | reverse complement strand
GGGTCGGCGTCGCAGGCCTGTCCGGTGGTGGGTGGCAGACGATTATCATCAGCTCGCTCGACGAGCGCGTGACGCTGGCTAATCCGGTGGCCGGCTACTCCAGCTTCAAGACACGCGCCCGCCACGGCATGGACTTGGGCGACTCGGAGCAAACCCCTAACGACCTCGCGCTGTACGCCGACTACACGCACCTCACCGCGATGCTGGCCAATCGCGCTGCGCTGCTCACTTACAACGCAAAGGACCAATGCTGCTTCACTGCCGGCCACGCGCTGCCGCCGCTGCTCAACGCCGCGCAACCGGTTTTCGACCTGCTGGGCCGCGGCGGCTTCCTGCGCTCGCACATCAATCACGATCCCGGCTCGCACAACTTTGAGCTCGACAACCGACAGCAGCTCTACCGCTTCATCGGCGACATTTTTTACGACGGCAGCGACTTCGACTGGCGGGAGATCCCTAGCGCGGACGAGGTGAAATCCGCCGACGCGTTGCGGGTGGGCTTGCCCGAGACCAACGGCGACTTCAACTCAATCGCGCTTGGCCTGGTCGAGAAGCTGCCCAGGCCGTTCGAAGGCGACCCGCGGTGGCGGCTGCTCAAGATTATCAACGCCAAAAACTACACCGCCTTGGCCAAGCGCGTCGGCGGTGAGGAGGCGGTCGGGCATTATCAATTCCGGATTGGTGACGACTGGACGGTGCCCGGCACGGTGTTCACGCCCGAAGTGCCCAAGGCCACCACGCTGCTCATTGCCGACGCCGGCCGCAAGGCGCAGGCCGGGCGGGTGGAGGCGCTCTTGGCCGAGGGCCAGCGTGTCGTGTCGTTCGATCCGTTTTTCTTCGGCGAGTCGAAAATCCAGAGCCGCGATTTTCTGCACGTCATCCTCATGCACGCCGTGGGCGAGCGGGCGCTGGGCGTGCAGGCCGGCCAAATCTCGGCGGTGGCCAACTGGGCGGCAGGGCAGTTCAAGCAGCCGGTAGAACTCGAGTCCGTCGGCCGGCGGCTCAGTGTGGCGGCGCGGCTCGCGGCGGTGCAGAGCGGTGCAATCAGCACGTTGAAACTGCACGATCCGATGCGGAGTCTCAAGGAGGTCATCCGCGAAAACAAGGGGGCGAACCAGATGCCGGAGATGATGTGCTTCGGCCTGCTGGAGTCGTTTGACCTGCCGCAGATCGACGCCCTGATCGCCCCCCGCCCAGTGGCGACCACGGAGTAACGGCCGATCAACGCCGGGTGTGGGCGCAGATGCCGCGCTGGCTGGTGGCGACGAAGTCGATAAGCTGTTCCGTCAGCACGCCGGAGCAGTCGGCGCGGGCTTTTTCAAGTGCATCTTTCATCAGATCGCCGGAGAGAAAAATGGCGTGATAGGCTTTCTTGAGCTGTCGCCGTTCCTCCGCCGAGAAGCCGGCGCGTTTCAGACCGACGCTGTTCAGGCCGCACATGCCGTTGATGCCGCGCATGATCGTGAACGGTGGCAGATCGAGGCTCACCCCGGCGCAGCCCTGCATCATCGCCATCGCGCCGACGCGGCAGAACTGGTGCACCACGGCGTTGCCTGCGAGAAACGCCCCGTCGCCGATCATGGCGTGACCGGCGATTAACACGCCGTTGGCGAGTATGACCTTGTTGCCAATAATGGCGTTGTGGCCGACGTGGCTGTTGGCCATGAAAAAGTTTTCCGATCCTAGCCGCGTGTCTTCCCCCAGCGTGTTCGACCGATGTACGGTGACGTGTTCGCGGAAGAGATTCCGCTCGCCGATGATGAGCCGCGTCGGTTCGACGCCGTACTTTATGTCCTGCGGCGCGTCGCCGATCACGCAGCCGGTGTGGAAGCGGTTCTCCGCACCGATCGCGGTGTGGCCGGTGATGTGTACGTGCGGGCCGATCACGCAGCCGGCGCCGAGCATGACGTGTTCGTCGATCACAGAGTACGGGCCAATCCGCACGCTCTCGTGCAGCTGCGCGCCGGGATGGATGATGGCGGTGGAGTGGATCATTCGTAAAAATACCCGAGCTCGCGCAGCGACGCATAATCTTTCTCGCGCTTCGCCGTGCGGCGGCCGAGGATGATGTGGTCCAGCACGTCGATTTTCAACAACTTGCCGGCGCGAATGATGTCGCGCGTGAACTTGATGTCGGCCTCCGACGGGGTGGGGTCGCCGCTCGGGTGGTTGTGCGCGAGAAACAGCGCTGAGGCGTTGGCTGCGATGGCCGGGCGAAACACGTCGCGTGGATGCGTCACCAGTGAGTCGAGCGTGCCGCGCGCTAGCGTTTCGACGCGGATCAATCTCCGTCTGGTGTTCACGAACACGACATGAAAATGCTCGACCTCGAGCAACCGATTGTCTTCGCGCAGCAGGCTGGCCAATTTCTCAGGGGTGTCGAGCACCGGCGACTCGTGGCGGAGTTCGTCGGCCAATCGCTTGGCCAAGCTGAACGCACTTTTGAGCGTGACAGCCTTATCTCGGCCGACACCTTTCACGCACAATTCCTCGATAGGCGCTTTGGCTAGGGCATCAAGTGATCTAAATTTACTGAGCAGCGACTGGGCTACGTCGATCGCTGACAAGCCCTGCGTCCCGGTACGAAGCAATATGGCGATTAATTCACTGTCCTTAAGAGCCTCCGCGCCCTTGGCTAGGAGACGTTCGCGTGGCTTTTCGCTGTCGGGCAGATCCTTGATTCGCGTCGCCTCGGGCATACGGTTTATTGCTGGGCAGCCTTGCGTTTGCGTCGACGTTCACGCTTGGGCTTGTTGCCCGCCGGTTTCTCCACCTTGGCCTGTAATTGCTTATCCCACGAGTTGGCCTTGCGCGGACGGTAGAGCGGGCGACCATCGACCTTGGGCTGGAGGCGGATGATGGTACGGAATTTCTCCAGCGCGGCCAGGTGTTCCGGCTTGTTGCTGTTGAGTAAATTTTTTTGCTCGAGCGGATCGGTTTTAAGGTCGTACAGCGCGGTGATTTTTGGCTCGTGCTCCAGCCAGACCTTGTAGCGCTTGTCGCGTAGGACGCGGTCGGCGAAGTCATGGGTGCCGCGCACGCCTTTCTCGTCCAGTCGCCCGGCACCGTGGCCAAGCGCCATGATCCAGTCGCGGGGTGAGTCGTTCGCCTTGCCAAGCAGCAACGGCGCGAACGAATGCCCGTCGAGCATCATGCCTTCCGGCAGCTTCGCCTGGCCAAGCTCCGCGAAGGTCGGTAGCAGGTCGGAGAAGTCAGTCAGAGCGTCGGTCTCACGGTCGCCGGGGACCAGGCCGGGGCAGTTGACTATGAACGGCATGCAGACGCCGCCCTCGTACTTCGAGGCCTTGCCGCCGCTTGGGCGCTTGCCGTTGACGGTGCCACGCATTCCGCCGCTGGTTCCATTGTCAGTGGTAAAAATCACGAGGGTGCGATCTCTAATTATCAAGTCGTTGAGTGTGTGGACCAATCGCCCGACGAGTTTGTCGGTGTAGCGCACCATGGCCTTGAGTTTGTCCTTGCTCGCAGTGATTTTCGGCTCGTCAGGAGTCGGCACAAGCGGGCCGTGCGTGAGCGCCATCGGGAAGTAGAGCATCATCGGCTCGTCGCGATGCTGTCTCATAAAGTCGATGAGAAAATCGCAGTAGACGTCCGGCCCGAATTTGTCCTTGTAGGTCTTGCTCCCGGCACGCGTGTGAATGTAGGCGTTCCAGTAGCGTTCATTACTCGGAGGGTTGCCGGTCTCGTAGCCGGTCCAGACGGCCCAGTCGTCAAAGCCGTGTTTTTGCAGCGCCTCCGGCTCGAGCCGGAAGTCATTAATCTGCCACTTGCCGGAGATGGCCGTTGCGTACCCGGCGGTTTTCATGACTTCCGCAAAGGTGGTGTGCCTGGCCCAGTCAAAATAGCCGACGCCCCAGCGCGGAACATCCCAGTGG
>DASCOW010000509.1:0-3170 GCA_036012205.1 Verrucomicrobiota bacterium | reverse complement strand
GGAACTCGTCATGTCCACTGCATTCATAGTGAACTTGGCAGCATCGCTGTCAATGGTCACTGCCTCTGCCGTGCTCCTAAACAGTGTCACGCCGTTGAAATCCTTTTTCCCAATGTCGCTTATATAGTTCTGCAACTGGCTGAATTCAACATTGTAGTTTGAGCGATCCGTGTCAGTTTTTGTGACGTCCTGCGCCAAAACAGACAACTCACTCATGCGGTCCAGTGCGCTCTGCACCTTCTGCAAAAAGCCGTCCTGCGTCTGGACGAAGGAAACAGCGTTCCCCAAGTTGGCCTTGACGGCTCGGTTTCGATGTATCTGGGCTTCAAAGCGCATGCTCTGGGCCAGACCGGCAGCATCATCCTCTGGTGAAACGATCTTCGAGCCTGAAGACAGTCGTGCTAGGGATTTTGAGAGGTGTGTGGTGGAAGACGCCAGACTTCGTGCTGAAGCCATGGCCGCTATATTGGTATTAATAACCATAAGACAATTCCTTTCGTCTTGGATAGGTTCAAACGACGACATCCGTGTCATCGGGCATGGTTTATGATCGGCCGTGCCAGACCGTTGGAGGAATCATTCCTCACGCAACTGCACGAAGTATCGGCACCTCCCCCAATCTCTTTAGGGTTTTTTTGAAGAAATGAAAAAAGAAGAAACAGCGCGAAACTGTTAGTTATTCAAAGGCTGCGAACTGCGCAAATAGGCCATTAAGTCCCGGATTTGCCCGTCATTATAAACCTTCAACAACCCTCCTGGCATCAGCGACTGGCCCTGCGCCTTCAACTCGCGTATCGCCTTCCGCGCAAAGGTCGCGTCCTGCCCATCGAGACCGCGTAACACCACCAAGCGATTATCCTGCTCGATAAGAAACCCACTGGCCAAGCGGCCATCGTTCGTGGTCAGTAAAAAATTCTCGTACCCCTCACGGATTTCTGCGCTTGGATTGACGATGTTCAACAGCATCGTGTCCAAGTCATCCCGCTGATACGCCGTCAAATCGGGGCCGATCTGCCCGCCCTGCTCAAACAACCGATGGCACGAGGCACAGCTTGCGGCGTACAGTTTCTTCCCCTCATACGGGCTGCCCGGCTTGGCCATGACGACCTTGGCCAGGCGCTGGATTTCCAGCTCCAGCTTTGCTGCATCCATCGCCGCGCCGGCAAAATGCTTGGTCGACAGTTGACCAACTCGCCCGCCTCCGTGCGAGCGCAATAGACTGGCCACCTCCGCCGAGACCAAGTCGGCGGCCAACTCGCCTGCATCGACTTCCCGCAGCAACTCAAACGCCCAATCCGCCCGGCCGGCCAGCAACATCCCGGCGACTTTCCGCAGGCTGTCCGGCAACTCGCCGTAAACCGCCAGCACCGCCGCCGGGATCCGCGCGTCGTTGTACGGCTTGAGCGCGCCCAGCGCAGTCCGCTTCAGGTCGGTGCCCGGCTCGCTCTTCACAATATCGAGCAGTACCGGGATCGCATTAGCGTTCGGGGCTTCACCGAGAATCTCGGTGTACTGCAGGCGCAAGAGTTTATCGGCTTTCACATCAGCGATGATCCGCAACGCCTCTTCGACCGACTTTGCGTCGCCTCGCCGTAGGCCAAGCGCAAACGAGCCTCCGCCGTGCCGCGCCATCGCCACCATCAAATGTTCCGGCAACGCCGCCATCGATCGACCTTTGTATGCCTGCTCAAAGCCGATCATCAGGATTCTCGCCGACTCAGCGTTTGGGGCCATTTCAAACAACTTGGCGGAGGCGAGCAGGTCCGCGCGCGAACCAGCCTTGGTGAAGCGCCGCATGAGCCTGCCCAAGATATGCTCGCGCACGAGCGACGTTTCCCAAAGAGACCTGTCGGCAAACAGCGCCAGCACCTCGTCTGGATGTGCGGCGACCTTCGACTCCAGCGCCCACCAAACCATCAGCGGTTGGTAAATGTCTCCTGCATCCGCATCGTGCGCGAGCAACTCGCGAATGATCGACAGCGCTTGGCCGACCGGCAAGCGCTTGGCCGTGGCGGCGAGTTGGCCGCGCACCTCGACGTGCGGCTCGCGCCTAGCCAAGCCGGCCAGCTCTTCAGCCGTCGCCTCCGACACAATTTTTTCGTCGCCAAGCAGGCGAACCGTCCAAGACCGGACATGGGAGTTGGCGTGCTTGAGCGTCTCCCCGGCGAATTCCGGGTTGAACCCGCCACACAAGTTCACCGCCCACAACACTTCCAGCGTCGCTTGCCCAAGCTCGTCGCGCAGCATGGCTTTTAACAACGGGAGTCCGGCAACATCCCTGCGATCGGCCAACAGACGCAACGCCGTTTGCCGGTGCCACTTGTCTTCGTGACGCAGTAACCCGACCAGCTCCGCCGTCGTGCGCTTGGCCAAGTCGAACGACTGCATCGGCTGGCTACCCTTGGCTCGCAACCGGTAAACGCGGCCGTTTTGCGGGTCGATTTGGCCCTCATGGTTTCGGTAGTGGTTCACCTGATCGTCGTACCAGTCGCACACGTAAACCGCGCCGTCCGGCCCGGCTTTGATGTCCACCGGACGGAACCAACTATCGCTGGTCTTGATCGGATACCCCGTGTCGAGCGTCTTGAACGACGAGCCAATCGCCATGCGGTCGCTCATTACCACGCGGCCTTGTAATGGCTCCACGCCGAGGACTTTACCGAGATACTTCCCCGGCAAACCAGCTCCCTCGTACACAATGAAGTTGTGCGTGAAGCGCGGCACCTTGTTGTGTGGCATCGAGTTGAAGTAACCAAACGCATACGGATTGCTGAGCGGCCCATGCTTGGTGAAACCCTTACGCAGGTAACCGCCCTGCACGTAATGAAAACCCCGAGTGTCACCGCCGTTGTGCCCGGAGAACACCCGGCCCTCCGCGTCGAACTCCACCCCAAACGCGTTGCCGCCGCCCTCGGCGAACACCTCGTAGCGGCGCGTCCCGGGATGGTATCGCCAGATGTTTTGGCCCATGGAAAAAATCTCGTTCTCATCGAAACCAGGGCGCCTCACTTTGGCCGTCACCGTGCTGCCCTGCGCGGCGTAGAGCCAGCCGTCCGGCCCCCAGCGCAGGCTGTTCACCACCGAGTGCGTGTCCTCCAGCCCGAAGCCGGCAAGGTGCACCAACGGGTCGCTGTCCGGGATGTCGTCCCGGTTTTTATCCGGATAAAAAA
>DASCOW010000508.1:0-1065 GCA_036012205.1 Verrucomicrobiota bacterium | reverse complement strand
CGAGGAAGCGATCCGGGCTGAGGCTGCACACGTAATCCGACGGCGAAGGATCTAACATCGACTCGACCACGTGGTGGCCAATGCCAGCCGAGCCGCTGACGCCGTGGGCGTTGCAGCCGCCAGCCATCACGAAGCCCTTGAGGCGACAGCTCTCACCGATGATGAATTTCCCGTCCGGTACAAAGGTGGGCCAGCCTTTGAAAATGCTGCGCACGCCGAGGTCGGCGGCCTTGCCGTAGAGCGGCGCGATCTGCTCGATGAACCAGCCCATCACATCCCAGTCCTCCTCGACACGCGCCGGCGTCTGGCCATTCTCAAAGTCACTCGGCTTGAGCGAGAGCGACTCCAGCTCCCAGCCGCCGAGCAGCAGGCCATTGATCTCAGCGCGGAGATAGAGCGACGCATCCGGCACGCGCATCACTGGCAACTCCGACTGCATGCCCTCGGCATCGACGCTCACAAAATACTCGTGCCGCACCGGGAAAATTGGCAGGTCGAGCCCGGCCATTTTTGAGACGTGCCACGCGTGCGCACCCGCGGCGTTAATGACTGTTTTGCAGGCAATTACGCCTTGGCTGGTCTCAACGCCCGTAACTCGGCCGTTTTCCGTGCGGATTCCCTCGACCGTCACTCCGGTGGCCAGGCGCGCGCCTTTTTGGCGGGCGCGATGGGCGTAAGCCATGGCCAGGTCGTTGGGTTGCAAATAGCCGTCACTTGGGCACCACAGAACCGACCTGGCCGGGGAAAAATCAAACATCGGCCACTTGGCTTCAGCCTGCTCGTTGCTGATAAAAGATGTTTCGAGGCCGGCCTCATCAGCAACCGTTTTCATCTTTTTGAACTCTTCCACACGCTCGTCGGTCAACGCGACGCGCAGCGAGCCGACCTGCCGCCAGCCAGGCTTGGCCTCCGGTCCGGCCTCCATCTCGGAGAAGGTCTTGACCGACCACATGGCCAGCTTGACGCGATCCACACTCGTACGCACTTGCCCGACCAATCCCGCTGCCTGCGAGGTGGTTTCTGCGGCGAGCGCGTCGTTTTTCTCGAGCAGCAGGACATCGGTTT
>DASCOW010000507.1:0-7777 GCA_036012205.1 Verrucomicrobiota bacterium | reverse complement strand
GTACTACCCGAATCGGAAAATCAAGGAGGGCTACCACTCGCTTGTCGTCGAGACGAGGGACAATCAGGTTTTGTTTGGAATGCCCGAGCGTGAGGATGACACGCAGTTGATCCTTCGCAATGTCGCCAACCAGTCAACTGCCGTTGCCAAGGCAAATGTCCGCAAGCGCACGCAGGGCAACTCGCTCATGCCGTCCGGGTTGATCGAGCGCCTGGAGAGGCAGGACCAGATCGACCTGTTCAGTTTCATGAGCCGACTGGGCAAGCCGGGCGCGTTCGATGCGTCGAAGGGCAACGTCGCTCGCTTGTGGCGGCTGCGTGCGGCGAACCATCGCGACCAGCAGTTTGGGGACGACCGGATAGCGGACGGGGGCATCAACCGCAAACGCTGGCTGGCTGTTAACTCGCTCGTCGACGGCCGCCTGACTGATGACATGCTCAAAAAGGGAACCAATACTGACCAATGGGTCGGGGTGGTCGGCGTGTACGCGGGGACGGAATTTGAAGTCGCGCAGACCGGTGAAGTGACATTGCAACTTGATGGCGCTGACGATGCCAAGGTCTGGGTCGACGGCGAGGTGGTAAAAGCCGCTGGCGAGATCAAAACCCGCCTGACCGCCGGCAAACACTCTCTGGTGTTGCGCTTCGATCCGAAGGCGCTGCCCACGGCCGTCAAGGCATCAACCACACAGGCCACCTTCCTCGTCGATTGATCCATGTTGAAAAAAGTCGCCAAAGCCAGAGCCGAGCTAGAAAGCGGGAGGCGGGTGGCCATCGTCGCATCTCGTTACAACGCGCGTTATGTCAACTCGATGCTAAGAGCGGCCAAGGCGGAATTGGCCGAAGCGGGTGCAATAGCTGAAGTCGTGCGTGTGCCGGGCGCGTTCGAGATTCCGGCCGTAGCGTCTGCGCTGGCCAAGCGCTCGGTCAAGCCGGTTGATGCCATCCTTTGTCTTGGCGTCATCCTGCGCGGAGAAACCACCCACGCGGAGCATATCGGCCAAGCGGTGAGCGGAGTCCTGGTGCAGTTGCAGATCGAGCATTCACTGCCGGTGATCCATGAGGTGTTGCTGCTCGAAAACGTGGAGCAAGCAAAACATCGCTGCCTTGACGCCGGGCGAAACCGGGGAATCGAAGCTGCCCGGACTGCGGTTGAGATGGTGCGCGTCATGCGCCGGATTGGCGCGTAAGAATCTTGCTGCTTGGCCGGTGGCTCCGTAGGTTGTGCCGCGCATGGTCATCGCACCTTCCATTCTCGCGGGGGATTTCAGCAAGTTCGCTCGCGAACTCAAGCGGGTTGAGAAAACAGGCACCGAGTGGGTGCACCTCGACGTAATGGACGGGCATTTCGTTCCGAACCTGACATTCGGACCGCAGGTGGTCGCCAACGCCCGCCCGCACTCTGGATTGTTTTTTGACACGCATCTCATGTGTTCTAAGCCGGAAGTTCTCTTGGAGCCGTTCGCCGGAGCGGGAGCCGATCTGCTCACGGTGCATGTCGAGTTGGAGGATCGCGTGTCGTCGCTGCTCTGGAAGATTCGTTCGTTGAACAAGCAAGCCGGCTTGGCCGTCAATCCTCCTACCGCGATCGACAAGGTGCAGCCATACCTAAAAGATGTGGATCTGCTCTTGGTCATGACTGTCAATCCCGGTTTTGGTGGGCAGTCTTTTATTGAGGAGTGTGTGCCGAAAATTCAGCAGGTTTACGAGTGGCGCAGGGAGATGGGGCTTAACTTTCGCATTGAGGTTGATGGAGGGGTGAATCTGAAAACTGCCGCTGAATGCGCCCGGGCAGGGGCCGACACGTTTGTTGCCGGCTCTGCCTTGTTCAGCGAGCGCAGTCTGACGCGTGCGGTGAAGAAAATGCACAAGGTCGTTTCGCAGGTGAACAGCGGATTTAACAAGTAATCATGGGGGAAATCAAATTTGGCACCGATGGATGGCGTGCGGTGATTGCCGAGGAGTTTACGTTTGCCAATCTCGAACGAGTCGCACAGGCGACGGCAGAGCATTGGAAAAAGCACCGACCAAGGGGTACCAGGAAAAAAGTCGTGATTGGCTGCGACCGTCGTTTTTTGGCGGATCAGTTCGCCGAACGCACGGCGGAAGTATTTGCCGGGAACGGCTTCGAGGTGATCTTGGGCGCCTCGCCAACGCCAACACCGGCCGTCTCGTTCGCTGTCAAGACGGAGAAAGCCGTTGGAGGTGTCGTTATTACTGCGAGTCATAACCCGGCCGGCTTTTGCGGTTTCAAGCTCAAGGGGCACTTCGGAGGTTCTGCCGCGCCCGAAACTTGCCAAGCCGTTGAGGCGTTGCTTGATGCCATGCCAGTGAAGGCGGTTAACCTGCGCTTGGCCAAGCACAGGTGCTTGCTGCGTGTAAAAGATTTGCACGGTCCACATGCCCGGGCGATCTGCAAGCTCGTGGATTTCGACTTGATCGCGAATTCCGGATTGCGCTTCGCGCATGACGCGTTGTTTGGTGTCGGCGCGGGAGCGTTTGAGAAAATACTTGGCTCAACCAAGTGCAAAATCACCACGCTGAACGCCGCACATGATCCGTTTTTTGGAGGTATCCATCCCGAGCCGATCGTTCACAACTACGGCCCAAGTGCCGCATACCTGCGCAAACACCCGCACGATCTCTGCCTTGTGACCGATGGAGATGCCGACCGCGTCGGGGGCATGGACGGGCGCGGCAACGCGCTCACGACACACCAAATCATCTGTCTGTTGCTGCACCATTATATTTGCAATCGCAACCAGCGGGGCAGGGTGATTAAGGCGTTGACAACCACTTCGATGGTCGATCGCATATGCGAAGCGCACGGGCTGGAACTGGTCGAGACCGGCGTTGGCTTCAAATACATCTGTACTGAGATGCAAAAGGGCGACGTACTTTTGGGTTTTGAAGAGAGCGGCGGCATCGGTTTCCCCGGGCACATCCCCGAGCGCGACGGCATCCTAGCTGGCTTGGTATTGCTGGAGTTGCTGGCAACGAAAAAAAACTCGATAAACAAACTCTTGACCAAGCTTGAGAAACAGTTTGGCCCGCATCGGTACGACAGACTTGATACGCACTTCCCGCTGGAGAAACGGGCCATGCTGATGCGCCACTGCGCCGCCAACCCGCCGGACAAGTTGGCTGGCTCACCCGTAAGAGAAGTGAAAACATTTGATGGGGTGAAATACATCGCAGCAAATGGAGCCTGGCTGATGTTACGAGGTTCGGGCACCGAGCCGGTTCTGCGGATTTATGCTGAGGCCAAATCCGGTGCGGCTGCGAAAAAGCTCATCCGCTTGGGCGTCAAGCTGACTACGGGAGTGTGAACTGCAACTCTTTTATGAATGCTATGAAACTGATGAACACCGGCCGGACAGTGAGGCAGGAGATGCCTGATTCTTGGGCTAATTCTCTAAGGGGCATTGGCGTGCTGGTTTTGGCGGCTTTGTGTTTTGGCTTGTTGGCAGCGCGAGCCGGGGCGGATGATGGGAAACTGCGGGTGGCCACTTTTGATGTCGATGCCACACCGCCGCTTGGCTACATGATGGCGTACGATCCTGTCGTGCGTGTTGATGCCATGTCGTTGCGATGCCGGGGCGTGGTGCTGCTTGGCCAAGCGGAGCCGATCGTGCTGTGTGCGGTTGACTGGCTGGGCATCGCCAACGGGGCGCATGATGCGTTTCGTGAGCGCTTGGCCAAGGCGGCTGGCACGACACCCGCCCGCGTGGCTGTGCACACGCTGCATCAGCACGACGCTCCAGTGTGTGACTTTTCTGCGGAACGCCTACTCAAGGAAGCCAACGCTAAACACCTTGGCCGGCTCAACGGCGATTTTTGCAGGGACACTCTGGCCAAGGTTGCTGTGGCGGTGGGAGGCTCGCTGGTCAAGGCCAAGCCGGTAACGCATTGCGGATGGGGCAAGGCGGAGGTGAAACAGGTCGCATCCAACCGGCGCATCCTTGGTCTGGATGGCAAAGTGCGGGCCGTGCGATACACGACATGCAAGGATCCCGAGTTGCGTGCCGAGCCGGAGGGCGTGATCGATTCCGAGTTGACGATGTTGACATTTTGGAACGGCGAAACACCACTGGCTGTGCTCAGCTATTATGCCTGCCATCCACAAAGCTACTATCGAATGGGTATCCCAAGCCCTGATTTCCCTGGGATTGCCCGGTTCATCCGTCAGCAATCCATCCCGGAGGCGTTGCATGTTCATTTCAATGGAGCGGGAGGCAATATTGGCGCCGGCAAATACAACGACGGCTCTCGCAAAAACCGTATGGAACTGGCCGAACGCCTGGCTACTGGCATGAGGCTGGCTTTTGAGAGCACAAAAAAGTTTGCTGTGCAGTCTAGTGATCTTCGCTGGAGTGTCGCACCGGTGGCGTTGCCTGTTGCGAAGCATTTTGACGAGCCAAAGCTGGAGGCCGCCGTGGCCAGAGGCTCTGTCCCGCCGGTTGCTGTACCGGCGGCAGAGCGATTGGCTTTTTTACGGCGCAGCAAGGCAGGGCATAAGATTGAGTTGACGCAATTGGCAATTGGCGATGTGCGCGTGCTGCATATGCCGGGAGAGTTGTTCGTCGAGTACCAGTTGGCAGCTAAAAAAATGCAACCAGAACTAAACGTAACAATGGCAGCTTACGGTGATTATGGGACGTCCTACATTGGAACCGAACGAGCCTACTCGGAAGGCGGGTACGAGACGGAGCCCCGTTCCTCAAAAGTTGCTCCAGAAGTAGAGTCAGTGCTGATCCGAGGTATACGCAAGTTGCTGTCGGGTCGATGAAGGCGCAAATCAGCAATTACGCAAAATAATTCCGAGAAAAACTGAGGTTTTTCGTCCAGACTCATTTTTTAACAGCAAATTTATTTAAAAAAAACAACATTAATTATTGCTTTTGAGACGCATTCTCTCCAAAGTTCTACCACGAACTGATGGTTTGTTCCTGCATTCCTTTATCTGGCATGTGCGCTGGTTCCAGCGGCAAGGTTAAGAGTATCCAATTGGAGACTGGCGATTCGTTCCGTCTTAGGGAGATGGGATTTTTGCCGGGAGTGGAGTTGCGCCTGGTGCGGCGCGCGCCGTTGGGGGATCCGATCGAAGTGGAGGTCGGTGGTGCGCACTTGGCGTTGCGCCACAAGGATGCCGCGTTGATTCATGTGAAGGTCGCCCCCGATGCCTAACACCTCAGTCGCCGTCCATCCGCCAGTCATTGCGCTCGTTGGCAATCCTAACACCGGCAAGACCACGCTCTTCAATGCACTTACCGGTCTATCCCAAAAAGTGGCTAACTACGCCGGTGTAACGGTCGAAAAAAAGGAAGGCATCTGCCAAGACCAGCACGGCAAGTCGCTGCGAATCCTCGACCTGCCCGGTGCGTATAGCCTCAGTGCCCGCACGCCGGATGAAGCCATCCCAAGAGACGTTTTGTTGGGGTGGCGCGCCGACACAATCAGGCCGGATCGGGTTATCTGCGTTATCGATGCGAGCAACTTGGAGCGCAATCTTTATCTGGCGTTACAGGTGCTCGGCCTTGGCATCCCTGCCATCGTGGTTTTAAACATGATGGATATTGCCGAGGTGCGGGGGCTCAAGATTTCTGCAACATGCATGCAAGAGCAGTTGGGTGTACCGGTGATTCCGATGCAAGCCAACTCTCGCAAAGGCATGGAGAGGTTGCGGGTGGCCATGAGCCAAGCGGAGTTGCCCTTGGCCAAGTCGGGTGGTTATCCGCCGCCTTTGCAGGATGCCTTGACCGAAGCGCACCAGTTGCTGAACGAGAAGACATCAGCCCTGCAAAGTCCAACTCTCACTGCCACAGCCAGTCTTCTTTGCAGCCACGAACTTGAGGGATCGCACGGTGGCGCAGCCGTTGAGGCAGCACGAGAAGGATTGGAGCGTGATTGCCCCGGTTGGGAGGAGGAACTGGTCTCGAGTCAATACAACCGCATCAGGGACTTGGTGCGAAACGCCGTCGAGCAACACGCGATTGGCGGCCCAAACCCCACGGACAAAATCGATGCTGTATTGCTGCACCCGGTTTTTGGATGGTTGATTCTCGGTGGCTTGATGACAGCGCTGTTTGCCACAATTTTCAGCGTAGCAGACATTCCGATGGGTTGGATCGATGAGGGATTCGGTTGGGCTGCTGACTGGATCAAGGCCCGGATGACTGAGGGTGATTTGCGAGATTTGCTGACCGACGGGGTGCTGGCTGGGGTGGGGAGTGTGGTGATATTTCTGCCTCAAATCCTACTTCTTTTTTTCTTTATCGGTCTGCTGGAGGACACAGGCTACATGGCGCGGGTGGCGTTCATCATGGACAGGCTTATGGGCCTTGTTGGGCTGGACGGCCGCGCTTTCATTCCGTTGCTCAGTTCTTACGCCTGCGCAATTCCAGGAATCATGGCTACGCGCACCATCGCGAATCCGCGTGAGCGACTCATCACCATCCTCGTCGCGCCGCTGGCCAGTTGCTCGGCGCGATTGCCGGTGTATGTGATGATGATTGGCGTGTTGCTGCCGGGTGGTAGCGGCGGCGTGTGGACGAAAGTCGCCTTTATGCTGGGGCTGTACGCGCTTGGAACGGTGGGGATGTTTTTGTTTGCGTGGCTGTTCCATCGCAAGCTGCGGTCCGACAGCGACTCAACGATGATCCTTGAGCTGCCTCCGTACAAGGCGCCGGCGTTGCGGGCTGTATTGATTCGGTTGTGGGAGCGGGCGCGGGTGTTTGTCGCTCAGGCCGGCACGGTCATTCTCATGATCTCCATTCTGCTCTGGGCTGCCACCAGTTACCCGAAGCCGGATGCCGGCGACGACACTGATCGGCTAACCCAGAGCATCGCCGGGCAATTGGGCAAACAGATCGAGCCGTTCATCGAACCGCTGGGCTACGACTGGAAAATGGGGATCGGCCTGATCGCCTCGTTCGCTGCGCGGGAGGTGTTCGTCAGCACCATGTCGATTCTTTATCGGGCGGACGACCCTGACGACGAGGAAGGAACCAGACCCTTGCAAACCATCCTGCGCGAACAGAGGCGCGTCGATGGCAGTCCGTTGTTCAACGGCAGAACCTGCCTCAGCATGCTGGTGTTTTACGTGTTCGCCATGCAGTGTATGGGCACACTCGCCATCACGCGGCGCGAAACCAACAGTTGGAAATGGCCGCTGTTTCAGTTTGTCTACTTGACAGTGACCGCCTATCTGGCAGCGTTAATCGTGTATCAGGGAGCAGGCCTTCTTGGTTACTAAGACTCATGAACGGAGAATGGCAAACATGGATCGCACTCGGCATCGCCTCGCTCGCCGCCGCGTGGTTGGTGCGCCGCTTCCTCGAAAAATCCAAAGGAGCATGCGGTGGAGGTTGCGACTGCGCGGGCAAAATCATCACCCCAAAACGCGAGGAGTGATGCGAGTCCTTAGACTTTTGTTCTGTCCGGAAGCAGTTCTCAAGCTAACCATCACCGTTTCACTCCGGGAAGCCAATCAGTTGCGTGGTTGAATGGGGGGCGTATTTGCCTTTACTCTTCCGTTACACCGTGATGTTTTTTTTACGAGGGTTAAATTTGACTTGGACGGGGAGGGCTTCGCTCATGGCAGCGCTTGGTTTGGTGGCGGTTGGCCATGCAACTGGGGCGGCGGCCGGGCGGCCGAACATTTTATTCATCATGGCGGACGACCTCGGCTGGATGGACTTGGCGTGCCAAGGCAACAAACTGGTCGAGACGCCGAATATCGACCGCTTGGCCCGGCAGGGGATGCGTTTCACCAGTGC
>DASCOW010000506.1:0-5403 GCA_036012205.1 Verrucomicrobiota bacterium | reverse complement strand
TGCCAACGGCACGCCGGAGGAGATTTTCAATTCCACCGACCCGATCGTTCACAAGTTTGTCAACGGCATCGCTGATCCCAAGGATTTGGAGTTCTAACCATGAAAGCAAAAACAGAATGGAAAGTCGGCCTGTTCCTGACCATCTCGCTGGTGCTGGCGGCCGCGCTGGTCATCAACTTCTCCAAGGGCACCAACCCTTTCACCGAGACCACTCTGCTGCACTTGACCACAAAAAACGTTGACGGTCTCAAGCGCAAATCCGTTGTCCTCATGGCCGGCGTGCCGGTCGGCAGCATCAGCGCCATCCATCTCGACACCGACACCGGCATCGTCACCCTCGACGCGAAGATCAAAGCTGAGTACGAAATCCGCGGCGACGCCCAGTTCTTCATCGAGACCGCCGGATTTCTCGGTGACAAGTACATCGGCGTCATCCCCGGTGAGAACAAACTGCCACCACTCAAGGACGGAGCGACCGTAGTCTGCCAGGAATCGTTTGACCTGGTCCGAACCGCCCGCTCGGCGACTGATCTCATTGATGAACTCAAGGTCGTCGCCACGCAGATAACCAACATCGTGGAACGCATTGACAACAAACTGCTCGACGAGCAAACCCTCACCAACCTCGCCGCCGGCCTGAGCAACCTCCGTGAGATTTCGGACAATGCTTCAACGACGATCGCCGGTGTTGACCGGCTCATCGCCACCAACACGCCGCCCATCCAGGATGCCGTCAACAATGTGGTCTCATTCTCCGAGCAACTTAAGGCCGCCGGTGGCGACATGCAGCGCCTCGTCGCCACAAATCGCGTGGTCATCGACGAGTCCCTGAACAACATCCGCCAAACCACCGAGTCGCTCCGCAACCTCGTCGCCGCCGCCGAGCGGGGTGAAGGCCTCGCCGGCAAACTGTTCAGCGACGAGAAATTGGCCAGCAACCTCTCCTCCATCTCAAGCAACCTCGTCGAGGTCAGCACCAAGCTCAACAAAGGCGGCCTTTGGGGCATCCTCTGGAAAGATAAAGCAAAAAAAACTGACACCGAGGTCGACAAAAAACGCAGTCCAACCGGTGGTCGCAACCGCCGCTGATGCCCAAGCCCACGGACATTCGCGTCACTGCTGTCGAGCTGTTTTTCCTTCCGGTTGAAACCCGTGTGCCCCTCAAGTTCGGCCCCGAGACACTCACTCATGTCACCTGCGCCCGCGTACGCCTCGCCGTGCACTTGGCCAACGGCAGCACCGCCAACGGCTGGGGCGAAACCCCGCTGAGCGTGCAGTGGGTTTGGCCAAGCGCCCTGCCCTACGAACTGCGCCACGACGCGCTGAAGAGGTTCTGCATCTGCCTGGCCAAGGCTTGGGCGGACTTCGACGCGCTTGGCCACCCGCTGGAGCTTGGCCACGACTTTCAGCAAACGGAACTGTCCAGGCAACTCGACACCTTCAACGCCGACAGCCCCGGCGAACCGATGCCGTGGCTGGCCGCGCTCGTCTGCTGCTCGCTCTTCGACATCGCGCTGCACGACGCACTTGGCCAGGCGCTTGGCCGCCCGACTTACGAAACGTACACGCCCGAGCTCCTCAGCCGCGACCTTGGCCAATTCCTCGAGCCAGCCAGCGGCTCGGACGTTGAGTTCACCGGCCGGTTCCCCGACGAGTTCCTCGCCGTCGATCCGCCGACGACAATGCCGGCATGGCACCTCGTCGGCGGGCTTGACCCGCTCGACGAAAGCGAGTTGACCGGCGACGAACCGGACGACGGCTACCCGGTGCTGCTCGCCGACTGGATTCGCACCGACGGAATAACCTGCCTCAAGGTCAAGCTGCGCGGCAACGACGCCGAGTGGGACTACGCACGCCTGGCCAAGGTAGGCGCGATCGCCATCAAACACGGCGGGCTCTGGCTGAGCGCCGATTTCAACTGCACCGTCACCGATCCCGCGTATGTCAACGAGATTCTCGACCGGTTCATCGCGGAGCAGCCGCGCATTTACGGAATGATCCTCTACGTCGAGCAGCCGTTCCCATACGAACTGGAGACGCACCGCATCAATGTGCATAGCGTCTCCGCCCGCAAGCCACTGTTCCTCGACGAAAGCGCGCACGACTGGAATCTGATCCGGCTCGGGCGCGAACTCGGCTGGACCGGTGTCGCCCTCAAGACCTGCAAAACGCAGACCGGCGCGATCCTCAGTGCCTGCTGGGCCAAAGCGCACGGCATGACACTAATGGTGCAGGATCTGACGAACCCAATGCTGGCACAGATTCCGCATGTGCAACTGGCCGCGCAAGTAGGCACGATCATGGGTGTTGAGACGAACAGCATGCAGTTTTATCCCGAGGCATCAACAGCTGAGGCCAAAGTGCACGACGGCATTTACAGACGGCACGGTGGGCAGATCGACCTGTCCACGCTCTCCGGGCCGGGCTTCGGCTATCGGCTGGAGGAAATCGCCCGAGGCCTCCCGAAGCCGGCAGCCGCATTTGGCGAAAATTTATGAGTGACGAGCGCAAGAGCCTCCTGTTGATCGCCGGCGAAGCCAGCGGCGACACGCTCGGCGCAGAGTTGATAGAGGCCATGCGCGCCGAACCGGGTGGCAACGCCATCGACTTCATCGGCGCGGGCGGCCCGAAGATGGCCGCTGCCGGGCAGCGTGCTGAGTTCGACCTCACTCAGCACGCCGTCGTCGGCATTTGGGAGGTACTCAAACATTATGGAAAATTCCGAAGGCTCTTTCGCCAACTGCTCGACCTCGCCACCGGCCGCGAACCGGATACCATCGTGCTGATCGATTACCCCGGCTTCAACCTGCGCTTCGCCCAAGCGATCCGCAAATACCAAACCAAGGGCGGAGGCGCGTTCCGGGAATGGCAGCCGAAAATCATCTACTACGTGTCTCCGCAACTCTGGGCATGGAAGGAGGGCCGCGTGCACTCAATCGCCAAAGACATCGATCTAATGCTTTCCATCTTCCCGTTCGAGAAAGATTGGTACGCTGCGCGCGTGCCGGAGTTCGCGGTCGAGTTTGTCGGCCACCCACTCGTGGATCGTTTCCCGATGACCAAGCCGGACAAAAAGGCCGTGCCACTCGACCCGGATCTGTTCACCGAGCAGCCCACCGTGCTGCTGTTGCCCGGCAGCCGTCGGGGCGAGATCGACAGGCACCTGCCAGTGATGCTCGAGGCAGCCGTGATTATTTCAGAGAAAATCAAAAGCCGCCTCCGCATGGTGTTGCCCAGCAACGAAACGCTGCAGTGGGCCAAGCGGCACATCCCCACCGGCACCGAGATCGACCTGCAGGTCGGCGGCCTGTCCAAGGCACTTGGCCGGGCGAGCCTCGCCATTGCCTCCTCCGGCACGGTCGCGATGGAATGCGCCTGGTTCCGCGTGCCTACTGTTGTGCTTTACAAAACAAGTCCATTGACGCACGCACTTGGGCGAGCGTTGCTGAAGGTGCCGTACCTCGCCATGCCCAACCTGCTCGCCGGCGAGGAGTTGTTCCCCGAGTTCATCCAGTCAGCCGCCAACGCCGACAATCTCGCCGAGGCCAGCCTGCGGCTGTTGCGCGACAAAAACGAACGCACCCGCATCCTCGACGGACTCGAACTCGCCACTGCCCAGCTTGGCCAAAGCGGAGCTGCCGCCCGAGCCGCCAAAGCCGTACTCACTACCCTCGACTAACCAAGCGCAAAAGGTAGGGCTTGCTGTCCCCAGCGCGCCGCACCCGCTTGGCCCACGGTGCACAACTGTGGACAACCATCCCCACCTTCGCTTGGCCGGATGGACAGAATGGAAGAATACCCTGTGCATCCTGTTTATGCATGTTTGTTCTTCGTGGTTCCGCGTGCTCTGCGTTTAATTGGCACGCCCGCTCTCGACCCCTTGGGCGGGGATGGCTACATTGCGCGGGCATGGTTCAGTACCTCGATCTTTTGCGGCTGGTTTTGAATGACGGCAGGGCCAAGGGCGACCGCACTGGCACGGGCACGCTTTCGGTGTTCGGAGCGCAGGCACGGTTTCCGGTCGGCGAAACATTCCCGGTGCTCACGACGAAGAAGCTTCACCTGCGCTCGATCATTCACGAGTTGCTGTGGTTCCTGAAGGGCGACACGAACGTCCGATATCTCAACGACAATGGGGTGGCGATCTGGGACGAGTGGGCGGACGAGAACGGCGACCTTGGCAGAGTGTACGGCGCGCAGTGGTGCGCCTGGCGCACGGCGGACGGGGGTACGGTAAACCAGGTCGACCAACTCATCGATGGATTGAAAAACAATCCCGACAGCCGGCGACACATCATCAGCGCGTGGAACGCTGGTGAACTTGACCAAATGGCACTGACTCCGTGCCACGCGCTGGTGCAGTTCAACGTGTGCGACGGTGTCTTGAGTTGCCAGTTGTATCAGCGTAGTGCCGATCTGTTTCTCGGCGTGCCGTTCAACATCGCGTCGTACTCGCTGCTGCTATTGATGGTGGCACAGGTCTGCGGCCTTAAGCCGGGCGAGTTTATCCACACCTTTGGCGATTTGCACCTGTACTCCAATCATCTCGACCAGGCTAAGCTGCAACTCGCACGCGAACCGAGGCCGTTGCCGCAGATGGTGCTCAATCCGGCTGTTGACGACATTTACTCATTTCGCTTTGAGGATTTCGAACTCAAAAATTACGATCCACATCCTTCAATCAAGGCACCGATCGCTGTTTGAGTGATGTCCGCCCTGCCCTTCAAGGCCATCGCGGCAATGTCGCTGAACCGGGTGATCGGCTCCGGCAACACGATTCCTTGGCATTTACCGGAGGACTTCGCGTGGTTCAAGCAGACGACAATGGGGCACGTGCTGGTGATGGGGCGAAAGACGTTCGAGTCGATCGGTCGCCCGCTGCCGGGCCGCGAGACGATCGTGCTAACGCGACGCGACGGCGCGATCCCGGGCGTCCGCACGATCGGCAGTCTCAACGCGCTTGGCCAGGCAGCTGATCTCGGCGGGCGAACGGTTTTCATCTGTGGCGGAGCGGAGGTTTACGCCCAGGCGCTTGGCCAATGTTCCGACCTGTTTCTATCCGTGGTGAAACGGGAGGTGGAGGGCGACGCCTTTTTCCCGGAATTCGAGCCGATGTTCAACGAAGGGGTGAAGCTCCGCGAATTGGACGATTTCGATATTGTCCACTACCGCCGCCTTGGCCAAGCGGACGACGATTGACTTGGTGTTGGGCAAGCGGTAGCCTCCCTTCAGCATGTTTGCTGCTCAAGCTCAAGCAACCCAGCTTCCGGACACCCCCATCACGCAGGAGATCACCGCCGAATGGCAGGAGATTGCCCTGTCAGTGGTGCCGTTCCTCGACGCGGTGCAACAGGAGTTGGCTGGACAGGTCGCAGCGTTCGATCCCGAGATCGCGCCGTACGC
>DASCOW010000505.1:0-5252 GCA_036012205.1 Verrucomicrobiota bacterium | reverse complement strand
GGGCGAAGATCAGGAACACCGAGCGGGTGAGCTGAATCTTGAACATGAACATCACACCGATGATGAGCAGTGTGATGATCAGCGAAGTCTTGGCCAGCGGCCAGATGGTTTGTGCGCGGCTTGGCCAAGCGGAGCGGGAGTAAAAGCCTTGTGTGTCCAGCACGAGCGGTGCCACGAAGAAAAGCAGAAGACTGATCCAGAAATACGACCCTTCAAACGGCGCAATCTCTGCCGTGCCGCCAAATACTTCAAATTGCGGAATGTCACGCAATTTGTGCGCCAGCCATAGGCTGATGGCGAATACCATGCCATCGAGCATCTTGTTGATGCCGGTCTGAAGGAGACGTTGATTACGCAGCATATGGGTCGGGTGGCCCGGTATGGCAGGTCAGGACTTGTACGTTTCGGCCAGTCAGGAATCAATCCCGGAACAGTCGAGGCGGGGAGTTGGACAGCACGGCGGATTGGAAATGTTCAATTTTCTGGCCCGGTTTACCATTCTTCCTCTACTTTTTCGCCGAACAGGTGGTTCAGTTCCTCCTTGAGGCGCTCAACTGGCAGGCCGACCACGTTGGACACCGAGCCCGAGACCCGTTTGACGATCTTGTGTTTGTCCTGCTGGATGGCGTAGCCGCCGGCTTTGTCGAGTGGATCGATTCCGGCCAGGTAGTCATCGATTTGTCCCCTGTTCAGCGAGAGGAAGGTGACGTTCGTGATCACCGAGAAGGTTTTGTTGATTTCTTCGTTGTGATAGATGAGCGAGACGCCGGTGGAGACCTGATGCGTGCGGCCCTGCAACCGGGCTAGCATGCGTGCAGCCTCGTCGATATGGGTCGGTTTGCCGAACAGGTCGTCCTCGAGATAAACCATCGTGTCGGCGGCGATCACGAGGCATTCCGGGTGCAGTTCGGCGATCGGCTCGGCCTTGGCCTTGGCATTGGTTTCGCAGAGGTCGGGGATGAAATCGCTGCCTTCCATAATTTCTTCCGCGTGACTGGGAACGATCTCGAACTCGATATTCATCGAGCCTAGCAGTTCCGATCGTCTCGGGGAGGTGGAGGCAAGGATGACAGGCGGTAAATATTCCATCGGGGGTAACGATAAGAGGTTCTTACAAAACAAACAGTCTACACGCTTTCGTTGTGACCGCAAGCGTGGGCTGCCGCAATAAATCCCTCGAAAAGCGGGTGCGGCTTGTTTGGTTTGCTTTTGAACTCCGGATGGAACTGGCTGGCCACATAAAACGGATGGCCGGGGATCTCGACGATCTCAACGAGATTCCCGTCCGGCGAGGTGCCGCTGAAAACCAGTCCGGCCGCCTCAAACGCCTCGCGGTAGGCGTTGTTGAACTCGTATCGGTGGCGGTGGCGCTCGTGGATTTCCTCAGCCCCGTAAAGTCGGGCCGCCAGCGAGCCGGGCGCGAGGCTGCACGGCTGTGAGCCCAGCCGCATGGTGCCGCCCTTGTCGGTGACGTTTTGCTGCTCGTCCAGCAGGGCGATGACCGGGTGGGCAGTGCCGGGATCGAACTCGGCTGAGTGCGCCCCTTCGAGCTTTAGCACATTGCGGGCGAACTCGATTGTGGCAACCTGCATCCCGAGGCAAAGCCCGAGGTAAGGAATGTTGTTTTCGCGTGCATACTGGGCCGCCTGGATTTTGCCCTCCGTGCCGCGCTCGCCGAATCCGCCCGGCACCAGGATGCCGTTGCAAGTCTTGAGTGTCTTGGCCGCCCCGTTTTCCTCGATGTCCTCCGCATCGATCCGCTCGATCTCGACGCCGCAATCGTTGGCCACACCGCCGTGGATCACCGATTCATAAACTGATTTGTAGGCGTCCTGAAGTTCGACATATTTGCCCACGACCCCGATGCGTACCTGGTGGCGCGGCGTGGTGAGTTTGCGGATGATTTCGCGCCAGTGCGCCATGTCGGCCGACGGGGAGTCGAGGCCAAGCTGCTCGCAGATGAGATTGTCCATCCCTTCGCACTGTAGCATTAGTGGCACTTCGTAAATGGAGTGCTTGACGTCGATCTCCTCGATCACCGCCTCGTACGGCACGTTGCAGAAGAGGGAAAGTTTCTGTCGCAGCTCTTTGGTCAACGGCTTTTCACACCGGCAAACGAGAACGTCTGGCGTAATGCCAATCTCGCGAAGCTTGGCCACGCTCTGCTGGGTAGGCTTGGTTTTGAGCTCGCCGGCAGCGTTGATGAACGGGACAAATGTGACATGAAGGAAGAGCACGTTCCCGCGGCCTGCGCCCAGCGCAAACTCTCGGATTGCCTCGACGAACGGCAGGCCCTCGATGTCGCCGATGGTGCCGCCAATCTCGGTGATCACCACGTCGGCTCCGGTCTTGTCGCTGATCTCCCGGATGCGGTTCTGGATTTCGTCGGTCACGTGCGGGATAACCTGCACGGTTTTGCCGAGGTAATCGCCGCGCCGTTCCTTGTCCAGCACGCTTTGGTAAACCTGCCCGCTGGTGAGGTTGTTGAATCGTGTCAGCTTCGAGTCGGTGAAGCGCTCGTAGTGGCCAAGGTCGAGATCGGTCTCCGCGCCGTCGTCGAGTACATACACCTCGCCGTGCTGGAACGGGCTCATCGTGCCAGGATCGACGTTCAGGTAGGGATCGAACTTTTGTATCGCGACCTTGAGACCGCGGTTCTCCAGCAGTGTGCCGATGGAGGCTGCCGTCAATCCCTTGCCAAGGGAACTCACCACGCCGCCTGTTATAAAGATGTGTTTCACTGTTTTATCGTCCAAATTTCGTTTACCCGCCGCAGATCCTCCGGGGTGTCGATGCCCACGCTGTCGTGTTCCACCACCGCGACGGCGATCGCGATGCCGTTCTCCAGCGCTCGCAGTTGCTCCAGACTCTCCGCCTGCTCAAGGGGGGAAACTGGCAGGGCCACCAATCGGAGCAGGGTGTCCCGGCGGTAGCCATAAATGCCGAGATGTTTCAAAAACGGGAAAGCCGTCAACTGCACTTGGCTGGGTGCGTCGGCGGCGCCACGCAGATACGGTATCGAGTGCCGGGAAAAGTACAGGGCCTGGCCCGTGGCACTGACTACGACTTTCACCGCGTTGGGATTGTTATGTTCGTCGGGATCGTCGATTCGCACTGCGGCGGTGGATATCTCGTTGTTGTTGAGCAACGCAGCCACTTGGTCGATCACGCTCGGGTCGATCATCGGCTCGTCGCCCTGCACGTTCACGACGGCGTCGAGCTCGCAACGTTTGGCCACTTCGGCCACGCGGTCGGAGCCGCTTGGATGATCGGCCCGTGTCATTTCAACCCGGCAAAATTTGCCCACCACGTCAACGATCCGCTGATCGTCAGTGGCCACGATCACCTCGCCGAGCCGCTTGGCCAAGCGGCACTGCTCAACGACATGCTCGATGACCGGTTTGCCGGCCAGCAACTCCAACGGTTTGCCGGGAAACCGGGAGGAGCCGTAACGGGCGGGAATGATACCTGCGATGTTCATACTCAAATCAGCCGTCCAGCCGGGCCGCTTGGCCAAGCCGAGCATCCATTGCGGACAGGGATGAGTAACCCAACTGGTAGGCATACGTCAAAAGAGTTTTCTTTTTGACGGCAAAACAAGGGATTTGCTGGCGGTGTTGTGAATAACTTCTAATTGCCGCCATACCGCCATGGTGCTTACAATCCGCCGCAACCAAGTCATGAAGGCTCTGCTGGCAGATCCGCTCGAACTTGCCTCTCTCTCCGAGAAGGACAAGGCTGCGTTGGTTCGCCTGTTGTCCGACCCCGATCCCGAGGTGTTTGAGGCCATCCGCCAGACATTGCTCAACTGTGGCACTGAATCCCGGCCTTGGCTGGAGTCCGGCCTTGGCAGCCGGGATAGGCTTGTTCGGAAACATTCTTGGGAGATTCTTACCGCACTGGAGCGGAGCGAGGCTGATCGTGAGTTTGTCGCCTTTTGCAATCGGGGCGGGGAGCAACTCAACCTCGAGAAAGGCGTTTGGTTGTTGGTTCGCACCGCCTTCCCCAGACTCGACCAGACATCTTATCAGGCTCAGTTTGATGAGTTTGCCGAGTCCGTGCGAAAAGTGTGCGAACCCGAGCAAAGCACCCCAGCCGCACTGATGGCAGTCAACCGGGTGCTGTACCGGAAGGAACATTTCCGGAGCGACAAGGCGAACTACTACGATCCGCAAAACTGTTACCTGAACCGCGTGATCGACCGTCGACTGGGCAATCCGCTCAGCTTGTGCTTGGTGTATCTATTTGTCGCTCGCCGGCTTGGCCTCCCGGTGACTGGCGTGGGGATGCCGGGCCATTTCATCCTGCGACTGCAGTCACCGGCGTTCACCATTTACATCGACGCCTTCAACGGCGGTAATTTTTTGACTCACTCCGACTGCGCGGCCCGGCTCAAGCGATGCGGGTACGGCGTTGATGCCGGCTTTCTTTCCACGACCACCCCCCGCCGTATTCTAATGCGTATTTGCTCTAACCTGCATCAAATCTACCAGAAAAGCCGGCACTTCGGAGAACGGGATCGCGTTCAGAAATATCTCATCAAGCTCGCCAGCTGATCTGCCGCTTGTCCGGCTGGCAGTTGGGGAAGTGTGACTAATCCGTCTTGGCGGAGGGAACTGGCTCGGGGGCGAAGTTGGACTGAAAACCTGCAGCAGTGTAGCTGATCAGATTTTTAATGATCCAGTCCGCGCTGCCTCCCATGTCGCCTTCGTCGTTGAACCAGTCGATCTGATCCATCAGCGTGATCGTCATCACCGCGGTTCCACCGAGGAATGCCCACTTCCAGTTGAGCTCCTCGTCAGTTTTATCCGGGAGCGACCGTTTGAGTTCCTTTTGGAACGCCGCCAGCGAATCGCCCAAGTGTTTTTTCATCAACTGGTGATAAGTGAAGTTTGGCTCCATCCGCAGCCAGGCGAAGAGTTTGAGAAAATCCGCTCCTCCCTCATCCGCCTTGTCACGCAACCGGATGAATGGCTCAACGTAGGCCCGGATGATGTTCTCCATGGCGATGGGTTGGCCACCGGTCTCGAGTGCATATTTTCCGAGCAGATTCAACCGGGCCTGATTGATCGGCACGAGTCGGCGCTCCAAAATGGCGTCGAGCAGCCCATCCTTATTTTTGAAATAGTAATGGACCATGGCCATGTTGACATCAGCCGTCTTCATCACCACTCGCAATGACGTGGCTGTCACGCCGTCTTGGCCGAACAACCGCTCAGCGGTGTCCAACAGCAAAATGCGGGTTTTTTCAC
>DASCOW010000504.1:0-9397 GCA_036012205.1 Verrucomicrobiota bacterium | reverse complement strand
CTTCGTAAACCTTGCCGACCATGTCCTCGCTGGGGGTAAGGGTCTTTTCACCGGGAGTCCACTTGGCGGGGCAGGCTTCGGCCGGGTTGGCGGCGCAGTGCACGTTGGCTTCAACGATGCGAACCAGTTCCTCCATGTTACGGCCCACGTTGTAGAAGTTAACCTGGTTTCTCACCAGTTTGCCTTCAGGGCTGATGATGAACGTGCCACGCAAGGCCAAGCCGGTGGTGTCGTCATAGACGCCAAACAGGCTGGAGACTTCCCCGGTGGCATCGGCACCCATGGTGTACTTGACGTCGGCCATCAGTTTCTCCGCTTGGCACCAGGCGAGATGGCTGAATTTCGTGTCGGTGGAAACCGAGATAACCTTGGCTCCCAGCTCGGTGAGTTTGGCATCCTGCGCGGCCAAGTCGGCCAACTCGGTGGGACAAACAAAGGTGAAATCCGCAGGATAAAAAACGAGAATCGTCCACTTGCCGTCCTTTTTCAGGTCGGCCAAGTTGACTGAACCAAATGAGCCGCTGGCTGGTTCATAGGTCTCCATTTTAAAATCCGGAACTTCCTGGCCTACGCCGATCGGGTCGGTGTCTCCATAAAACTCACTGGTGATGTTGTCTGACATAGTTGTGTTGTTTTGTTGCGGTTACAGTCCTTTTTCGATCATCAACTTGAGCAGGTCGCCGACGCGGTTGGAGTAACCCCACTCGTTGTCGTACCAACTCACGAGTTTGAAGAAGTTTTCGTTCAATTCCATACCGGCAGCTTGATCGTAAATGCTCGAGTCGGCGCAGTGGATGAAGTCTGTGCTGACCACAGCGTCCTCGGTGTAGGCGAGTATGTTTTTCAAGTAAGACTCGCTGGCGTTTTTCATTGCGGCGGAGATCTCGTCGTAGCTGGTGCTCTTCTCGGTCTTGAAGGTCAGATCCACCACTGATGTGGTCGGAGTCGGCACGCGGAAGGCCATGCCGCTCAGTTTGCCCTTGACCTCCGGGCAGACGAGGCTTACCGCCTTGGCGGCGCCGGTACTGGCCGGGATGATGTTGGTGGCGGCGGCTCGGCCGTCTCGCCATGCCTTGCGGCTTGGGCCGTCCACGGTCTTCTGCGTGGCGGTGTAGGCATGGATGGTTGTCATCAACCCCTCTGCGATGCCGAACCCTTCCTTGAGCAGCACATGCACGACTGGGGCCAGGCAGTTTGTGGTGCAGGAGGCGTTGGAGACAATATGGTGGTTAGCGGCGTCGTACAGGTTGTCGTTGACGCCCATTACGACGGTAAGATCTTCACCCTTTGCAGGTGCGGAAATGATCACTTTCTTGGCTCCAGCCTCGATGTGCCCCTTGGCCTTTTCGGCTTGGGTGAACAGGCCGGTGGACTCTATCACGACGTCCACGCCGAGTTCCTTCCATGGCAGACCGCTTGGTTCGCGGGCGCTGACGACCTTCATTTCGTCGCCGTTGACGATGATGGTGTCATCTCCCCGATGAGTGACTTCGCCCGGGAAGGTGCCCTGGGTTGAGTCGTATTTCACAAGGTAGGCGAGGTTGTCTGCGGGGACGATGTCGCCCACGGCCACCACGTCGATCGCATCGCCGACAAGGCCCTGTTCCACCATTGCACGATAAGCTAGCCGGCCAATGCGGCCGAATCCGTTGATTGCTACTTTTACTGCCATATCAATAAGAAATTGTTTCTCTGTTGAATCCCGGAAATCGGGCCGCGCATGGTAACGGCGTTTGCTCCGTCGTCAATTGGTTTTTTTGTCGCGTGACCGCTTGGGCAAGCGAAATCAACGATAACGCCGTTTTAGCTGCTTAATTGCACGCAACTCGGGTACATCCGTGAAGCGGATACGCAACAGTCCAAGGACTTGATAATGCCGGTCGTAGGCTCCTCCAAGTAGTGTGCCAGAGGAGAAAACGTGTTCTCTTGTGTCGGTTTTGTAGGCCACGAGAGCTACTTTTGTAACGGAGATGTTGTTTTCTTTTTTGAAAAACGCCATCTCAGGCAGGGAGATGGGAGCTCCTGTAACAGGGTTGGGTAACGCTTGGTCCTCGGCAATGCCTGCCGTCACTTTGGCACTATCTAGCGAGTTGGCCCCACTACGTGCCTCTACAATGATTTGCGCCTCCTTGGGATCATCAACTACAAGCACGCCGTTGGCAAAAAAAAGGTCGCGCAGCGAGCCAACTAGGTATTCCTGATCGAGAGTTTTCAGGTAGTTTGTGGAAATGTGAACCTTGACGCCTTCTAGTCGGCCGATGGCCTCCATGTCCAACTCGGAGAGCGCCCGGTCGATGGCGGTGGTGAGCAGCAACTGCTCGCCGACGCTGCGCACCGGTTCGGTCATTCGCTGTTTGTTGATGCAGCCTGTGGCCAAGCCGACGAGCAATGTCATCGCAAGTGTAGTGTATAATCTCATCAATAAATCAGTCGTTGGCCTTGTGGTGTAGGATTGCCGCCTCGAGGCCAAGGATGTACGACGCCGCGCCAAAGCCGTTGACGCTGCCGATGCAGGCCTCGGCGATCATCGATTTTTCCCGGTACGTCTCTCGGGCGTGGACGTTGGTCAGGTGGATCTCGATGGCATTCACGCTCGCGCCAGTGATGGCGTCCTTGAGCGCGATGCTCGTGTGCGTGTACGCCGCCGCGTTGAGGATCACGTAGTCGTAGTCGCCGGCGGACTGCTGCACCTGCGTCACCAGTTCGCCCTCGTGGTTGGACTGGTGAAACGCCACCTCGACGCTGTGCCGGTTGGCGTGTTCGCGGACCATTCCCTCGATGTCCGCCAGCGTCATGCTACCGTAAATCTCCGGTTCGCGCTGGCCCAGCAGGTTCAGGTTGGGGCCGTTAAGGAACATTACCTTCATGTCCGGAGGGGATTGTTATACACTCGCTCCGCTTTTGTCGAACTGATTTGTCGGCGCTGCCAGCAGCCAGCCCAACATCAGCCAGGCCGGCCAAGCCAGCGCTGGGATGTACAAGCCGAACTCGACAAATCCCTGCAGCGCCCACGCCAGCAGGCCAAGCCGCGCGGCGATCAGCAGCGGATTGTCCAGTCGCCGACGGGCCAGCACCCAGGCCGATCCCCCGATGAATGCAGCATACAGCGCAAATCCCGGCCAGCCGGAGTCACTCGCCTGCTGCAGGTAGTCGTTGTGCGCCAGTCGCGTCGGCTCGGCGCCGGGCGCGCGGTGCCGCATGTACGCGAGTTGGAATGTCCCTGGCCCGGAGCCCAGCAGCGGTTCCTCCATCGCCGTTTGCACGGCGGCACGCCAGTAGCCGAATCGCGCCCCAACACTCGTCGCACCACGGTCGAAATAGTCGGCGTACTTCACGGCGAATCCGGCCAGGCCCAGTAGCAGCGCTGCGCCGGCCAAGCCCAGTTTCAGTTTTTTCGGCAATGACAAATGCAAAAATCCTGTTCCGAGTAGTACCAGCGCGATCAGCCAGCCCGCCTTTGATCCGGACCAATATAGGCAGGCCAAGCCGACTGCTGCAATACCAAGCGCGAGTCCTGTCCGGGGTATCCGCCACCGCCCTTGGCCAAGCAGCAGTGCGAGCGCCATTGGCAACAACAGCAGGATCACTCCGGCCAGGGCGTTCGGATAAAACATATGCCCGTAAAGCCTCGTGCTGTACATGCGCTTGACCAGTTCAAGAGGAAGCTGGCGCACCTTGGCCGCCGTCTCCGGCGGCAGGGTGGCGATCTGTTTTTCGATTTCCGGCGGGATGGTTTCACCGGTTTCTCTCTCCTTGGCTGAAATCTTTTTCGGATCGAGTTTGCCAGACTCGATTTGCGAGATGATGCTGTTGCGTGTCTGCTCGAGTCCGCCGAATTTTTCGACGCACGCGTCCGCGAGGTTCAGTAGCAGTCCAAGTGCGGCTCCCCACAGCGCAAGCTTGGCCAGGCGCATTCGGCTCAGCACGAGCAATCCCAAATAAAACGCTGCAAGGCATGATGTGAAATGAATCACTGTTGCCAGCGACATTGCCTTGTTTTCCGTTTGTAGGAGCGACAGTAACTGCCACCCCATCCAAGCGACCGGCAGCCACGCGAGCCACTTGGGCACGCCAGTTGGCAACCGAAATTTAGGCTTGGCCAAGCGCGAAAAACCAAGCACACACGCCAGCCCCAGTACGGCTAGTATGCCCAGATACGGCCGGGCGTTTGACCGGTTTTCGCTCCCCAAAAGCACGCTCTTGGGCGGGTGCAGGTAGTCGAGAATGACCGGGTTGCCAAACAGGAACAGCGCGGTAAAAAGCCAGATGCCGGCGAGGATCAAAAAGACGCGATCCTTTTGCCCTGGAGTGTCGGCAAACATCGGACTTGGTCAGAGTTTGAGTTTGAGCAGGCCAACCTCGAGCGCGAGTGCCTCCTGCACGTTGGTCGTCTCGAGCAGGCGCTGAGTGGCTTCGATCGATTGCAGATTCTCGAGTGCCTGCGTCGGGCTCAGTCGTTGGCCGATCGCCTCCGAGGTGTCGGCCCAGTCCTGGAAGTGCAGTAGCTCTCGGCCCTGCTGGAGCGCCGCCAGCCACACGTCGCGCAGCCACCACTGCAGTCCGGCGAGAAACTGTCCGCGTTGCCGTCGGTACTCCGCCTCGATTGAGGCATTGAGTTCCTCCTTTAATTTCTCCCGGAGCGCCGGCTCGATATCGTTGTGCCGGTTCAGCGGTGACGCTCCCTCCTGAATTTCTTCGATGGTGTCGTGCTTGGCCGCCAGGTGTTCCATCAAGTTACCGAGCAACCGGTAGCGGCCCATGAGCCCTTCGCCGGTCTCGGCGCTCATGCCGACAAACGACTTGAGCCAGGCCGAGTCGTTCGGCTCGAGTTGCACATCCGCCTCGCCACCGATGTTTACCCGCATGCAGCGGGAGCGGATCGTCTCCCCGAGTCGGTCGGGATGAACGCTCAACAGGATGAACACCGTCCGCTCCGGTGGTTCCTCCAGCGTCTTGAGGAAGGCGTTGAACGTGGGACCGGGCATGCGGTCGGCTCCGGAGATGATCGCTACTTTGTAGCGGCCCTCCGTCGGCTTGAGGGCGACTTTGTGCGAGAGGTTGCGGATCTGTTCAATGCTGATGATGCGCGATTTTTTCTCGGGTCGCAAGATGTCAAGGTCAGGGAAATTGCCCGAATCGACCTTGTGGCAGGGGATGCAGCAACCGCAGGCTTCGAGCGGGATGCCGGTTTCTCCGGTCGCGCTCGGGGACTGGCAGTTGAGTGTGCGTGCCAAATCAGTTGCGTGGGCTTCGAGCGACTCGATCGTGCCGCCGGCAAACAAATACGCGTGGCCAAGCCGTCCGTTTGCCAAGCTGCGTCGGAGCAGTTCAGCGGCGTGGGTGGCGGTCGGTTGCGATGCGTTGGGCACGGGCGTTATTATACGGCCTGCGCTTGACCAAGGCGATTCTGGAATTCGTTATTGCGCCGTTTGGCAAAGCGCGTTTCTTGCCTCCGATCCTGTTGCTAGGCATGCTGCCCGCGCATGAACCGCATTGAAGAACGGTTTCAACGCCTCAGGCAGGAGGGGCAGAAGGGTTTCGTGGTGTACATCGGCGCGGGCGATCCCGACCTCGACGCGACGCACGACTTGGCGCTGGCATTCGACGAGATCGGCGTGGACGTGCTGGAGCTTGGCGTGCCGTTCAGCGATCCGCTGGCCGACGGACTGGTTAACCAACTGGCGGCGCAGCGCGGGCTCGACTGCGGCACCACGCCGGGCGGTGTGCTCGAAACGGTCACCCGCATCCGCGAGTCATCCGGCATCCCGATCGTCCTCTACGTTTATTTCAACCTGCTGCACAAGCGGGGGCTCGCCGAGTTCGTTCGTGTTGCCGCCGATGCTGGCGTCGACGGATTGCTCGTGCTCGATCTCCCTCCGGAGGAGTCGGAGGATTACGAGTCGCTGATGGATGCCGCCGGTCTTTGCCCAATCTATCTTGTTGCGCCAACCACCCCTGCCGACCGCGTGGCGCTGATCGTCAAGCGCGGCAAAGGATTCATTTACTACGTCTCGCGCGAGGGCGTCACCGGTATGCAGCAAACCGTCTCCGACACTATCGGGTCGATGACCCAAATCATTCGCGAAAACACCGACATCCCGATCGCCGTTGGCTTCGGCATCTCGAACCCGGAGCAGGCCGCCGCGGTCGCGAAGAACGCCGAGGCGGTCGTGGTCGGCAGCGCAATCGTCAACCAAATCGCCAACAAAGGCCACGCCGCCGACCTCGTGCCGTCCGTTAAGACGTTCACCGCCAACCTCATCAACGGCATCCGCTGATTTACCCAGTTAATGCAACGCAAAGATCGCTACATCATCATCATGGCCGGTGGCCGGGGCGAACGCTTCTGGCCGGTCAGCCGCGAGCGCAAGCCGAAGCAACTCATCACGCTGCTCGGTGAGCGGTCATTCCTTCAGCAGACGGTTGACCGCGTGAAGCCGGTCGCGCCGCTGGAGAACATCCTCATTATCACCAACGCTGTGCAGGCCGCCGCCGTTCGCCGGCAATTGCCCGAATTGCCCAAGCGCAACATCACCGGTGAGCCGTGTGGGCGCGACACCTGCGCCGCCGTGGCGCTGGGCACGGCGCTGGTCGGCGCCCGGTCCCAAAACGGTGTGATGGCCGTGCTGCCGGCTGACCACGTCATTCCCGACGAGGCAAGGTTTCGCCGTGTCCTGATCGACTCGATGGCGTTGGCCAAGCGCGAGCCGGCGCTCGTCACAATTGGCATCAAGCCGTACGAGCCGGCCACTGGCTACGGCTACATTCAGGTTGGCAACAAGCTGACTAGGGCCTCGAGCAATTTGCTCAAGTCCACTTTTTTCACTGCAAAAAAATTTGTTGAAAAACCGAACTTTGCCACGGCCAAGCGCTACCTCAAGAGCGGCAATTACCGCTGGAATGCCGGGATGTTCATCTGGTCGTGCGAGACGATTGCCGAGGAATTTCGCCGGCAGAGGCCCAAGCTGTTTGTCGCCACCGAAAAGTGGCGCGGCATCCGCAACTTGGCCAAGCTCAATGCCGTTTTGGCCAGAGATTATCCCAAGCTGGAAAAGATTTCCGTCGATTACGCCATCATGGAGAACGCTCAAAACATCGTTTGCGCGGACGGCGACTTCGGCTGGGATGATCTTGGTTCGTGGCCGGCCTTGGCGCGGCACATCAAGCCGGACGCCGCCGGCAACTGCGCCGTCGGCGACCTTGTGCAAGTCGACTCCGCAGACAACGTCGTGTTCGATGCTCGCACGCGAAATCGTGCGCCGATAGCGTTGGCGGGTATCCGTGACATGATCGTTGTGCAGACCGACGACTCGTTGCTCGTCGCGCAAAAATCCGAGTCACAACAGATCAAACAAATTGTCGCCCTTCTGGCGAAGGACAAACGTTTCGTCCACTTGGTTTGACTTGGGAGCAATGCGGATTTACAGGATTAGCTGAGGAGATTCATATCCAAAGATGGATACACCCTAGATTATCGAATATCGTACAAGGTACTGGTTTTTGACATCGCCAAGCTTGGGCGATACCTTGGGTGGCGTATGAAGGACTCCTTCCCGGTCTTGAATAATCCATCCTGATGACTTTGACGCTGCATTTCGACAACGCCCGGATCGCCCAGCAGCTTTTCAACAACAACCCGAAGAACCTCCAGTTGCTTGAGGCACACGTCGGCGTCAAGGCGACCAGTCGCGACGGCTGGATCAAGCTCGATGGCGACGAGGCTGGCGTGGCAATGGCGACCGGGCTGTTTCAGTCGCTAGAGACCGCGCTCAAGGCCGGTTTGGCGATCCGCAACCGCGACTTTTCCTACGCGCTGAACACCGTGGTGAGCGACGGTCCGGAGGCACTGGACGGGCTGTACTCGGTCACGCTGCAGACCTCTCCACGCAAGCAGTTGGTCACCCCGAAGACGCTTGGGCAGAAGCGATATATCGAGGCGATCCAGAATCACGATGTCACTTTCGGTATGGGACCGGCTGGCACCGGCAAGACGTTCCTTGCGATGACGCTGGCTGTCATCGCGCTGAAGGAGGAAAAGGTGTCACGCATCATTCTCACTCGGCCAGCAGTCGAGGCAGGCGAGGCGCTTGGTTTTTTGCCGGGCGATTTGCAGGATAAACTTGACCCGTATCTGCGGCCGCTGCACGACGCACTGCAGGATTTGCTGCCGATGGAGGAGGTGCAAAAGCAGATGGAGCGTGGCACGATCGAGATCGCGCCGCTGGCCTATATGCGTGGCCGCACGCTCAACAACGCATTCATCATTCTCGATGAGGCGCAGAACTCCACCGCCGAGCAGATGCTGATGTTCCTCACGCGCCTAGGCTTCAACTCCAAGGTGGTCATCACCGGCGACCCGACGCAGATCGATTTGCCGCCCAGCAAGACATCCGGCATTGTCGAGGCCAGAAAGGCCTTGGCTAAGATCGAGGGGATTGCCTTGTGCGAACTCGACAAGCGGGACGTCGTTCGTCATCCGCTCGTTCAGCGGATCGTGCAAGCATACGATGAGCACCGCTCCGTCGGCGGGTGAGCCGCGTTTGGACAAGTTGAATACGCCGATGCCACTCACCATCCGCAGTCGCCAAAAGAGCCATTCCGCCGACGCGTGGCTGCTGCGGCGTTTGGCCAAGTGGGTGTTGGTCGAGACCGAGTCGGGCCAAGTGGTCAAGCCGGTATCACACGAACTGGGGGTGTACCTCGTTGGTCCGGCGGAAATGGCAAAGGCCAACGGGGAATATCTGCAGCACGACGGGCCGACTGATGTGATTACTTTTGACTATGGAGCGCCGGGCACCGCGCCCAAGCCCGGGCCGATCCTTGGTGACATTTTTATTTGCCCGTCGGTCGCGGAGGAGTTCGCGGAGGAGTTTAAAACCTCGTGGGAGGAGGAGGTGGCAAGGTATTTGATCCACGGCATTTTGCATCTGCGCGGGTACGATGACTCGGCACCGGGGCCGTGCAGGACGATGAAACGGGAGGAAAACCGGTTGATGAAATTGGCGGCGGAACGCTTTCCCTTGAGCAGCTTGACGAGACAGTCTAAAACGGCTGGCGGATGAGCAAGAAATTGACAGTGTTTAGCCGGACCCGCCGGAATTTTTTCACCGGATTGGCCGTGGTGTTGCCGGTAATCATCTCGATCGGCGTGGCGCTGTGGCTGTTCAATCAGGCGGTCGCCATTTCTGACATTCTTCTTTTTCCGTTCAATTATGTTCCCGGGCTGGATGCGGAGTATATCTGGAAAGACGCCCTCAATGGTCAACCGGGTCAGGAGTTGTATTGGTGGTGGGAAGTGGTGGCCATCATGGAGGCTTTTATTCTCACCGGTTTGCTCGGGTTCCTGACCCGTTATTACATCGGTAAAAAACTGGTGCAGCTGATGGATTACGTGCTG
>DASCOW010000503.1:0-10716 GCA_036012205.1 Verrucomicrobiota bacterium | reverse complement strand
TAGTTTCTGGGACGGCTATTCCGGCAACCGCAACAACTACTTCATCCACCTCAACCCCGGCACCGGCAAGCTCCACTTCATGCCGTGGGGTGCCGATTGCCTGTTCGAGAAATACAGCCGCCTGCGCGTCGATCGCCGTTCCCCGCGCTCCGTCCGGCTCAAGGGGCTCGTGGCCAACAAGCTGTACCAGATTCCGTCCGTCCGGAAAAAATATGCCGCGACGATGAAGCTGCTCATAGCCGAACATTGGCACGAGGATAAGCTCCTCGCCGAGACCGAGCGCATAGAGGCGATGGTCAGGCCGCACATCAGCGACTACCAGTGGCGCGGCGTTCGCTTCGAGGCCGTCCGTGATTTCATCCGCAACCGCCGCCCAGACATCGAGCGCGAAATCAATGGCGCAGATATGCCCCTCTGGCCAAGGTGACACGAGGGTTAACGGGCCACTTAATCCAACGCTTGACCGGTGGCGGCGTCGAACCAAGCGGCAGCGGTCAAGTCGAACTTCAGCCCGACCTTGGCCAAGCCGCCCGCGCTCTGGCCAGGCAGTCGCACCACCAACTCGTGGCCACCGGAGCGCACGCGCAGCAGCGTCTCGTGTCCCAGCGTCTCGCAGCCCAGCACCGTCCCGGGCACGCCGCTGTCGGCGAGTGAAATGTTTTCCGGCCGAATGCCCAGTTCCACCTCGCAGCCCGCGTGCTTGGCCAAGCCGTTGGCCAAACCCAGCTCAAAGCCGCCGCCGCTCCCGACAAAGGCCAATCCTTCCCCGCGCGTCTCGAGCCAGCCGCGGACGAAATTCATCCCCGGTGTGCCAATGAAGTCCCCGACGAACCGGTGCGCCGGCCGCCGATACAGCTCCATCGGCAAACCAGTCTGCATCACTCGGCCGTGGTCAAACACGCAGAGCCGCTGGCCAAGCGTCATCGCTTCGGTCTGATCGTGCGTCACAAAAATCATCGTCGTCGCCAGCCGCCGATGCAACTGCGCGATCTCGGAACGCATCTCGGAACGCATCCGGGCGTCGAGATTCGAGAGCGGCTCGTCGAGCAGGAACACTTTTGGTTGGCAGACCATCGCCCGGCCCAGCGCGACGCGTTGCCGCTGGCCGCCGGACAACTCCGCCGGCTTGCGGCACAACAGATCGGCGAGACCCAGCACTTCCGCCGCCTCAGCAACGCGCGAGCGGATTTCCGGCTTGGCCACCTTGCGGAACTTCAGACTGAAGGCTATGTTTTTCTCGACGTTGAGGTGCGGGAACAGGGCGTAGTTTTGGAACACCATCGCCACGTCCCGGTCCTGCGGTTTCACGCGGTTGACGTCGCGATCATCGAGAAAAATGCCGCCACCCGTGGCCTCTTCCAGCCCGGCGATCAGCCGCAACAGGGTGGACTTGCCACAGCCGGACGGGCCGACGAGCACCATCAGTTCGCCGTCGGGAATTTCAAGGCTCACCCCGTCCACCGCCCGCACGGAGCCGAAGTTTTTGAAGAGGTTGTCGAGTCGAACGCTTGCCATCGGGAGGTTCCGTTGCTTCGCAGGCCGAAAAGCTACCGTCGAAGCCGTCGCTAACTCCAGTTCAAATCTCAATTTATCCATTGCCGCGCGGCGCGAAACGGCAAACCGAACGTTGTTGTTTTGCCCCATCAAAACTCGTTGAGTCCAAAAGATGGCTTTTTCACAGAGTTAGGGCATTCGTTGTTTTGCCTCTTGACATCCTCCGGAAGAAGGTCAGTTTTTCCAAAAAGATGTGTTTCTCGGTGCTTCGGGGAAACAAAGGCGAAAGGAAATCAGATATGCTAAAGATCAGTGCAGGCGGCAAAGGCGGCAAATTCTGCGACGGCATCACGAGGCGAGACTTCATCCGTATTGGGGCAATGGGCATCGGTGGGATGACTGCCGCCAACCTGCTCGAAGCCGACGCCCGGGCCGGCATCGGCTCCTCGCACAAGGCCATAATCAACATCTTCCTCCCCGGCGGCCCGCCGCATCAGGATATGTTCGACCTGAAGATGGAGGCGCCCCGCGAGATTCGCGGCGAGTTCAAGCCGATCTCCACCAACATCCCCGGCCTGCAGATTTGCGAGGAGTTCCCGCGCATGGCCAAGATGATGGATAAGTTCACCGTGATCCGCTCCATCGTCGGAGCACAGGGCGGACACGATGCCGTCCAATGCACCACGGGACGCAGCCCGCGCCGCCAGCCGCCCGGCGGTTGGCCTAGCATCGGCTCGACGCTTTCCAAGATTGAGGGGCAAGTCAACCCAGATGCCCCTCCCTTCGTCGGGCTCTCTCCCAAGACGGGGCACATCGAGTGGAGCGATCCCGGGCAACCCGGTTTCCTCGGCCCGGCACATGCCGCCTTCCGCCCCTCCGCCGAAGGCAAGGAGGACATGACGCTCACCGGGATCACTCTGGATCGGCTGGGCGACCGGATGAAGCTGCTCAAGAGTTTTGACCGGTTCCGCCGCGACATGGACAACTCCGGCCTCATGGAAGGCATGGATACATACAACCAGCAAGCGTATGGAATGTTGACCACCGGGAAGCTCGCAAAGGCGCTCGACCTTGAAAAAGAGGACGTCAAACTTCGCGACCGCTACGGCCGTGGCACAGCCAAGTTGACGGCTGATGGAGCACCCAAGCTGCTCGATCATTTCCTGCTCGCGCGGCGCCTGATCGAAGTGGGCGTGCGGTGTGTGACGCTCTCGTTCAGCCGGTGGGACTGGCACGGCGGCAACTTCAACCGCGGACGCCAAGATTTCCCGATGCTCGATCAGGGCCTCACGGCGCTCGTCGAGGATCTGCACAATCGGGGGATGGACAAGGATGTCACCGTCGTTTGCTGGGGTGAGTTTGGCCGCACGCCAACCATCAACAAGGACGCCGGGCGCGACCACTGGACGCGTGTCTCCACGGCGCTGCTGGCTTGCGGCGGCCTGAACCACGGCCAAGTCATCGGCGCTACCGATCGCCTCGGTGGCGAAGCTTCCGAACGGCCCGTCACCTTCCCCGAGATGTTCGCCACCCTTTATCACAACCTCGGTTACAACGTGAACGAGTTGCGCATTCCCGACCTCAACGGCATCCCCCGGTATCTGGTCGATGACAACGCCCAACCGCTGCCGGAGGTCGTCTAGCCGGATGCCCGCCAACTCATCGCGAATTCCTCTCCGGCCAAACTGGGAGGGGTATCTGTTTTTGGCGGCGACACTGCTCAGCGCCACGCTTGGCCAAGCGGCCGACATCCGGTTGACCGTCGAGCAGACTGAACCGCTGAAGCTTTCGTGGCATACGGCCCCGGTCACCAAGCCCGGCTCGATCCATATCATCCCTGATACCCAACTCGAGATATCGACCGATCTCACCCATTGGCAGTCGCTTGGCCAAGCGCAAACCGGCGGGCTCCGCACCAAGCCGGAGACCGTCAATCGCACCATCCAAGCCGCCACCGAGCCCCGGTATTTTCGCGTTCGCTCACAGGTCACCCTGCCAAAGGCCAGCCTGGCCGATCACAACCTCATCGCTGCCGATCTGCGCGGAGCGGATCTCTCCGGCGCCAACCTGGCCAATGCCGATCTGGCCTTGGCCAAGCTCGATGGAGCGAACCTCTCAGGCGCAAATCTCGCCGGGGCCAACCTGGCCGAAGCTGTGCTTGGCAGCGTCAACCTGACCGATGCCAACCTCACCGGCGCGACGACCGCCCCGTGGCATCACTACCCGGCGACAATCTACCACAACACCACTCTGCCGGATGGCAAGGTGAAAACCGACTCGCCCGAACTGCGACTGCTCATTCAGCTCTACATCGATGGCGCGCCAAAAGTGAGCCTAGCCGGACGCAACTTCTCGAGATGGGATCTGCGCGGTGTGGAGTGGCAAAACCGAAACCTGGCCAAGTGCAATTTCACCGGAGCCGATCTGCGGAACACAAAGCTCGCCGGAGCCAACCTGACGCAAGCCAACCTCCGGAATGCCGTCGGCTTCGACCCAGCCGACCAACAAGGCGTCATCCTTCACAAGACCACGCTCCCGGATGGCACGATCAGCGACTGATCCGTGGCTCAATCATTAGGCCATGTGAACTGCACGCTGTCGCCCTCGCCGGTCAGGTGAATCGCCCGCTCGCCGACGACAAGGTGCATGTCGTGGCCGGCCTGTTGCGGCCCGGCCAAGTTCGGCAGCAAGCCGGAATAGATGTTGTTGCGAAAATGGTTCGGGTCGATCTCGCGCTGCCATTGGCCCGCCTCATTCTTGAATATCCGCAAGCCGACGCTCTTGCCGTGCAGCAATACACCGCGCGCGATCGGCCTTGTTTCGCCGCTAAAAACAAAACGGTTGCTCTCCACCAAAATACCACGCGTGTAGTCCCGCAGCCGCAGCCCGTTGTGCCACCACGCGAACCGAGGCTCGCCCGATGCGGCCAGACGAAACGTGTTGTCCTTAATCTCGAACGCCTTCCCATCGTTCACGCTCCCGCCACCGACACAGCCGGTGAACCGGTTGTTGCGGATCACCACGCCCCGGTTGCCGCCGGTGTCGAAGTTGAATCCGATGCCACAGTTCGTCACCGTGTTCTCGTAAAACTCCGCTCGTTTCAGAAACGCCCCGCCAAGCGCGATGCCATTGGTGATGTCGCGAACCTCGTTGTGATGCACGCGCACATCGACTCTGCCTTTGGCCAAGTCCGCACTGCGGTGGCTGACCATGATGCCGGTGCAGTACGGCCACGCCGTCCCCGCGCTTGGGCCCCGGACGAAACCCTCAACGACGCAGCGGCGAATCTCGATGATTGAGTCGCGGTAGCCTGGCAGCTTTGAGCCGTCGCCCATGGCAGAGATCACGCGGACCGGGAACACTTCGCGCCACGACGACCGGCCACCCACCGCGCCAAACCGGCTCACCTGAACCCGCTCCACCAACGCCTCCTTGGCCAAAAGATCGATGCCGGACGCTTTTTTGAGAATCGGCCCAAGCGCCGCTTTCATTCCGGCCCAGTTGCAGTCGAGTGACAGATCGGCAATCCGCAGATTATCAAAATCGCGCTTGGCCAAGCGCTGTTTTCCCGGATCGCCGCTGAACTGCGGCCCCCAACCGCCGCTGATCACGCTGTGATAGGCTGATTTGATTTTCCGATGCCGCGCACCCGGTACGAGCTTGAGAGTCGTCTTGTCGATACCAGCGCCGATCACGTGCCAGCGCGGACGAACCCGGATGCCATGCGTCTCATATTGGCCCGGTAAAAAACGCAGCACCACCCCTTCGCCGTAGTGGCCCTGCTCCTCCGCCAATCGCTCAATTGCCCGGCCAAGCTTCGCTGCCGTCGAGGCGTCGATCGGCCCGGAGGTCGCCTGGCCATCCCCGTAAGCCACATGCCGGGCCGCCAGCCAAACCGTCCGCCCCGGCGCCGCCGGCCACTCGATATCCTGTGCCCAGGCGCCAGTCCAAGCGGCGAACAGGGTGACAAAAAAAAGTTGGCGCAGCAGCCGATTCAATTCCGCATTCTTAGGTTTCGGCTTTTAAGTTTCAAGCAAAAGGCGTGACCTTATTCGATGGAAAAGCTTACACTCCCGCCGTTATGAATGCTCGACTTCGTTGGATCAGCCTGACTTGCGGCTTGGTTGTATGGACGGTTTTTGCCGCAGCGGAAACCAAGTCAAAGAATACCCTCAAGCCGCCTCCCGGCTACAAGACGCGGCTGGAAATACTAGCAGCGTTTGGGAACGGCAAACTGGAGATCATCGACCGGGAAACGCCAGTGCCGGATGGCGTCGTGCTTGAGAAAGACATCGAGTACGGTAACGCCGACGGCCACTCGCTACAACTCGACCTGTACCGGCCGGCCAAAACCACCAAGCCGGTGCCAGTCCTGCTCTTCATCCACGGCGGCGCGTGGAAGACCGGCAAGCGACAAGACTACCATTTCTACACGGCTTCCTACGCCAAAAAAGGGTACGCCGTGGCCACAGCATCGTACCGGCTGACCAATCAGGCGCCGTTCCCGGCAGCGGTGCAGGACTGCAAATGCGCGGTCCGCTGGCTTCGCGCCAACGCCAAAAAATACAACATCGATCCGGAACAAATCGGCGTGGTCGGCGGCTCGGCAGGCGGGCATCTCTCGATGATGCTCGGCTACTCGGACGATCCCGCGCTCGAGGGCGACAGCGGTCACAACGGTGTCAGCAGCCGCGTGAATGCGGTGGTCAACATTTATGGCGTGTACGACATGACTACCAAGATCGCCAAGGAAAGCGGTGACGTGAAAAAGTTTCTGCAGGGAAAATCGTACGAGGAGTCCCCGAAGTTGTACCGGCAGTCGTCGCCAAAGTTTCATTTGGACGAAAAGGATCCGCCGACACTCATCCTACACGGGACGATCGACGAGATCGTGCCGGTGGCCCAGTCCGACCGGCTGGCCGCACACCTGAAGAGGTTGAACATCCCGCACAACTACGGTCGGCTCGACGGCTGGCCGCACACGATGGACATCGCCAAGCCGGTCAACGACTACTGCCAGGCGATGATGGATCTTTTTTTTGCAGAACACCTCCCGTTGCCCGAGATGCAACATTGATTCCCGACGTTTACAAACTGGTGCTGTCATGTTAGCTGATCGGGCTTGTGAGCGGTAGAACGCTGGATAGCTTTTGCGAGAGGGGGATCGTCGGACTGGTGCTGGCGGCTCTCGTCTTCTCGGCGTTGGCCACCGGAGCGGTGCGTACGATGGAGTTCGTCGTGGTAGAGGTACTGGCGGCTCTAGCCGGCCTGCTGTGGGTGGCCCGCTGTTGGCTCAAGCCGCGTCACAATCGCCTGCTTTTCCCACCAGTTGGCTGGTGTCTGCTGCTCTTCCTCGGGTACGCACTATTTCATTATCTGCGGGCGGATGTCGAATATACAGCCCGCACCGAGATACTGCATCTGCTGGTTTACGTGATGCTGTTTATTGTGACGTTGAACAATTTGCACAAGTCGGAGTGGACACAGCTCGCGCTGTACGTGCTGGTGTTCACCGGCGCGATGATCGCCACTTACGGCATCGTGCAGGTGATCGCGGGCTTGGATCATGTCTGGCACTTCACGCGGCCGGAGCAGTACACGGGGCGCGGCTCGGGGACGTTCATCAACCCAAACCATTTCGCCGGTTTCCTCGGGATGCTGCTGCCGCTTTGTCTGGCAGCGGTGCTGACCGGCCGAATCAGCCAGCCAATGCGCATCCTGCTCGGTTACTCGGCCCTGCTGCTGCTCGGTGGCGTGGCGGTGAGCATGTCGCGCGGCGGCTGGGTCTCGACCAGCCTTGGTCTGGCTGCCGTAGTCGGCGTGCTCAGCTGGCGCAAACAATTTCGGATGCGGGGCATTCTGCTGACCTGCGTCATGTTCGGGCTCATCGGGGCGTTTTTGCTAAAATCAGACTTTGCTCAGGATCGGCTGCGGAACGTCAACAAGCCGGGAACGGTCAGCCACGTCGGTTCGCGGGCGGAGCTGTGGGGTGCGGCGGCTGCGGTGTGGCAGGAGGAGAAACTGCTCGGTGTCGGCCCGGGCCACTTTGACCACCGCTTTCCGGCGCATCGGCCGGAGCGGCTGCAGTCGCGCCCGGTGCGCGTGCACAATGATTATCTCAACACACTGGTGGATTGGGGAATTGTCGGAATGCTGCTGACGGGATTGATGCTGGGAACGATGATTTCCGGAATCATCAAAAGCTGGAAATACTCGCAGCGCACCTCGAGCAATCTCTCGGCCAAGACCAGCAACCGCTCGGCGTTCGTACTCGGCAGCACGGTGGGGCTCGGCTCGATCGCGCTCCACTCGTTTGTCGATTTCAACCTGCACATCCCCTCCAACGCCATGCTGGCGGCGACACTGGCCGGGTTGCTGACGGCATACAACCGTTTCGCCACTGAACGGTACTGGGTGGCGATGCGGCTGCCGGTGCAGTTGCTCCTGACCGTGGCAGTTGGCAGCGTGTCGATGCTGCTGATGGGTCAAGCGCTTGGCCAAGCGCGGGAGCACGCTCGGCTAAAGGCATCACAGTCAGTCGAGTCATTTCCGGAGCAAGTGAAGAGCCTCGAACAGGCGTTTGTGATCGAGCCGAACAACTTCGAAACGGCCGGTTTGCTGGGAGAGATCCACCGACGGCGTGCCGCCGAATCCGGCAGCGCCAGAAAAAAGATCGAACTAAAAAAGGCAACTGCCTGGCTGAAGAAAGCGATCGCGCTCAACCCCTATGACGCCTACTCGCATGCAAGGCTCGGCATGGCGCTGGACCAGCTTGGCCAAGAGGACAAGGCCGGGGAACATTTTGCCCAAGCCGAGCAACTCGATCCCAACGGCTACCTGACCGTGGCCAACGTGGGCTGGCACAAGATGCACATCGGCCAATATGTGGAGGCCAAGCGCTGCTTCGAACGGGTTTCACCACTCGACGACCCCACCACACTGGAGGATGAAAGGAAGCGTGGACTCGTGGCGCATCGCGCGGAAAAAACTGCGCAGGACTTAGCCCGGCACATCCGGGCGGTGTACCTGCCGTACATCAGTGAGCAATTGGCAGAGGCCGAGTGAACCGGTCGATGTCCGGGCGCACTCGGCCGAGCGCTTCGTTTAATCGTCCCAGTCGATCTTCACCGCTCCGTAGTAGCCAAGCGGCAGCCACAGGCCGGACTCGACGTTGCCGGACTCGACGCCCAGGTTGAACCACAGACAGCCGTCCAGCCCGCCCTGCCCCGCGACGGAGAGCGATGCAGGGTTTGCGGTGTCGAACAGGTACAGCTTGCGCTGGTTATCCTGCCCGACAAGACGCCCGTCTATGTCGGCGAGTTGCTGAATGCCGGTTTCCAATTCGATCTCGTCCAGCAGCGCGAACTTGGCGGTCTCGTCGAGCGCGAGGGATTGCATATAAAATGTCGTGACGTGTCGCGGATCGCCATCATCGACCGGATCTACTTTTTCATTCTCGGAAAAAGTCATGTACAACGTGCCGTCGCTAGTGACCTTGTACGTTTGCGGCCAACTGCTGGGCTGCTCGACGGAATCAACGAGGAACGCCTCAAGCCCATCGTACGAACTGGCGTCGAGCCAGTTACCGTCCCACTTGTGCTCTTCCGTCCAGTGCGCACCTTGGGTGTAGAGCAACGCGCCACCGTGGGACGTGCCGATCAGCGTGCCTGGGATCGGCGTCGCGTCGCGTACCACCGGGTGGAACATGTCAGTGTAATCGACCACATGCAGCTCGTAGCTGGTGATCCAGTAACTGCGCGGCAGAGGAATCGGCTTGGGCTTCTCGATTGGCCCGTCAGGATCTTCCGGATCGGGATCCGGCTTTGGTTTGTCATCCCCTTCCTTGTCACCTTCCTCCGGCTCAATCTCAACGTACTCCGTGTGCTGGCTGCTGAGATACACCAGACCGTTGTCGTTGAGGACCGCCTCGCTGAAATTCCAGCGGTTGGCGTATTTCTTTTTGCCGTCCTCGTTTTGCTCAACCGAGAGGTTGACAGAAGAGGCCAAGCTTGGCTTGGCCGAGTCGGCAACGTCGAAGCAAAGCAGTTGCCCGGCGCTCCCGCCATAGTAGCCAGGCATCCAGACATCCCCCTCCATCAGGCCGCCATCAATATCCGGTCCACCACGCCAGCCCCAGTAGCGGTAGCCGCCAGCGTTGGACCACAGCAGCTTGCCGGCGCTTGGCCAGTTGCCCTTGAACTGGTTGCTCCAACCCATGTCTTCGTCCACCAACGCCAACTCACCGATCACGGCCAATTCCGGCAACTTAGCCAAGTCGATCACCGTCAGGAACACGTTTGGCTCCGGCTCTTCCGGCTCCGGTTTCTCTTCGTTCCCATCGCCATCGCCGTCATCATCCTCCGGTTTCTCCGGCTCCGGCACGGGTTTAGCAGCCTGGTAGGCCTGTGTCTGCAATAGGTACAACTTGTTCCCGTTCACCGAGGCGCCGGAGAGGTAGGCAGTCTCCGGCAGCACCACGCGGCCCAGCGCCCTGTCGGGATCCTCTTGCAAAGCCACCCGAATGGACGGACCGCCCTGCTCACCGAAGTACCAGTTCGAGCCCTTGGCCAACTGCAACAGGTAGTCGCCAGTCGGGATGACCTGGTCGACCGTCCACGCCAACTCAACCTCACTCTTCACGACTGGGTTGTCGCGGTCGGTGGCATCCACCGAGAGCAGCTCCTGCCCGGAAATTGACATGATATAATCCTGATACTCGGTGGCGCGGCGCGGCTGCAGCGCGTGCTCGATGACGCCGCGCTTCTTCAGTGTCTTCTCGTTGAGATCGATGATTTGCACGTTCTTGGCGTAACCGCCACCTGCCTCATGACCCTGATACGGCACGAGGATCAACCCGGCGTGCGGCAGCACGGTGAACGCTTTCTCATCGTACTGCGCCTCGCTCCACGACCACCGATCACCCATGGTGACCTTGTCGAACAGCCTCGGCTTGGTGACATCGCTCACATCAAATAGCGACACAGCCACCCGGCGAGAGTTGTCCGTGTCATCAACTCCAATCGAAACCAACCGGTCGCCCAGTGGCTGGATGTAAGTGGACCAGCCCGGCACCTCAAGCTCTCCCTTGATCGCCGGTTTACGCGGGTCGGAGAGATCCACAATCCACAGCGGATCGATCCGCTCGTAGGTGACGATGTACACCCGGTCGGCGTCGAAGCGCGTGGCAAACAGGCGCTCGCCCTTGGCCAAGCTCAACTCGCC
>DASCOW010000502.1:0-7133 GCA_036012205.1 Verrucomicrobiota bacterium | reverse complement strand
GCCTTCAGTTTTTTTGCTAGTGCCCGGTTGGCATCCAGTGTGCGGGTGTCAAAACGCCCGCAATCAAACTTGAACCCTTTCAGTTTTATGAGTCGAGCCTTGTGCAAATCCATCATCATCACGGGATCAAACTGATGCCACCGCTTCTGCACCTCTTGAATCGCCACCAATTCCCCATCAACTAACTGGTATTTAAAATCCACATAAAATGGAGGCCGATCCGGGTTCGGTGAAAATGCAGCTGACAATCCGATTGTCCTAATCATGCTCCGCTCCGCATCATCCAGTTTATTAAGGCGCAACAACTTTTTCCACCCAGCTGCGTCCCTCGGTTGTAAGGGAAGTTCCCCGAAGTTCATCGATCCACTGCTCATTGCATAGATCACGCCAAAAACATCCGGATAATTCATGCCCAGGATCAAGGTCCCTCTTCCACCCATGGAAGAACCGGTCAACGCACGACTGTTTCGGTTTCGCAATGTCCTGAATTTGCCATCAACAAACTGCACCAAGTCATGGGCAATGTGATCGGCCCAATTCCCTGTGACCGGGGAGTTCACATAATGACTCCCCCCATATCGGTTTCGCCCATTGGGCATCACGAGGATCATCTCACGGACTTTCTCTGTTTTGATCAGCGAATTCATCGTGGATCGGATGCCACCATTAATCCAACTCGTTGCAGGATTATATTCCCCCCGAGTCACTCGCGAATTGCCATGCAACAAATAAACCGTGGGATAACGCCTCTTCTTTTCCTTGTCGTAACTTGGCGGAAGATAAACAAAGACATCACGCTTGGGGGAATCTCCAAGGATGTTCCCCTCCAAGGCTTTGCTGTGAAAGGATTCCTCAATAATTCTTCCTTCCGCTGCTGAAACAGCAAGAACAATGGATATGAAAGCTAAACTCACAATGAGTTTACCACCAGTCGAGATCCGTATCGATTTCATGAATGCTGCCTGACAATACACACGCCAGTCTGAATGGGATTCAGTTTTTACTCCCCGCCGACCTCGACGAGTTCGCGCATAGTTCCCTCTCCCGCCTCGAGTGACCGAATGGAGGCTTGAAGCCATTAACCATTCACTGCGACTCGCAGCAGATAGGATGTCTCATCGATCGACTCGTGATCCTCAAGCGAGACCGTGGCCACTGCTTGATCTTTTTTACGAGCTATGCTCATTTTTTTGCGGCTACTTTGGTTGACTCAGTCGGCGGGGTGAATTTGTGCAGCAGCTTGCCGGTATTGACCTCCCAGACGCGAAGGATGCCGTCGAAGCCGGCGGCGGCCGCCAGTTTGCCGTCCGGAGTGACGTCGCTGGTGTGCATGAAGGTGCCGGTGTCCGGCAGGCGACGCACATCGCTGCCATCTTCCTTCACCACTTTCACTACATGATCACCTGCCGAGACGACCACCTGCGTCCCGATGCCGAGGAAGTGCACCGAGGTGACTTCCTTGTTGAAGCCGCCAAATGATTTCTTTTGTTCACCATTGAGCAGGTTCCAAATTTTCACCGCGTTGTCGGCGCCGCCGGTGGCCAGCACGCGGCCGTTTTTCTGCCAACTCACGCCCAGCACGTGACCAGTGTGCCCTTCCAGCGCGCGGAGTTCCCTGCCCCGCCCGGTCTCGAATACACGCGCGAAGCGGTCCGTGCCGCCCGTGGCCAAGCGGTCTCCGTCCGGCGAGAATGCCAGTGAGCAAACCGTGTCGCTGTGCGCCATGGGGATTCGCAATTCCTCGGAGCCGTCCTCCACGTTCCAGATGTAAATCTCTCCGCCGCGTGAAGGGAAGCCGCCGCCGGTGGCGAGCCGTTTGCCATCGGGGCTGAAGTCGAGGGCGATCACGCGATCCTCAAACGGCGAGTCGTCGCCATCGCCAATCGAGCGAGCCAGCGTCCACCCCGGCTCAGCCGCAATCTCCACCATCTCGGCAGACTCCCCGGCGACCGCCAACCGCCCATCACCCGATCGATGGATAAACCTGGCAGACTGCCCAGTTGTCCCGAGTTGATGCGACCGTGCTCCCGTGTCGGTGCTCCAAGCCTGAATCCGCCCATCGACGGACAGCGTGTATACCACTGATCCATCGCCCGAATATGTGCCATCCAACCAATCCTGCATCCCGGCGGCTGCCACCGACCTGGCCTCGGCGAGGGCGGCTTCACGCTGGGCTGGCAGCTTGCCAGCCACGGCCTGCGCTGACTGGGCTTTCTCCAGATTCGCCTCGGCAGTTTTGGTGTTCTTGCTCGTGAAGCCAACCTCCGACTTGGCCAGATCAACCTCGCGCTCGGCCTTGTCGATCGCGTTGCTGACGTCGGCTATTTTTTTATCGAGCGTTTTTTTCTCCTCCGGCGTTTTCTTGTTGCGTTCCTCAAGTGCTGCCAGGGCCTTTTGTTTTGCGTCGAGTTCGTCCTGTGCCGGTTTCACTTTGGCCACGGTCTCAGCAAGCGAACGTGCGGCAGCCTGTGCCTCGGTCTCCGCCTTGGCCAGTTGCTGCTTGGTCGGCGCGAATTGATCGAGCGCAGACTCAAATTCACGCACCTTGCGCTTGGCTAAGGCAGCGGCAACGTCAGCCTGCATGGCCAACACCCCGTCTCCCTTGACCTCGTCGGCCGAGGCGCGGGCACCTGCAGCGAGCTGCCGGGCGTTTCTCGCAACCGAGCCAAGATCCATCAATCGGGTGGTCAACTTGGCCTTGGCGGCGGCAGCTTGTGCCGCGGCCTCGTTGGCCTTGGCCAAGGTAGTCTTGGCTTTGGGAGCCTGTGTCTGTGCCGCCTTCAGGGCGGCATCGGCATCGGACTTGGCTTTTGTTGCAACCTCGATTTTTTTTGGCAGCCCGGCGATTTCGTCAGTCAGTTTATCCAGGCTGACTTCGCTGTCGGCTTTTTCCTTGGTTTTATCAGCAAGGGATTTTTTGTGCTTGGCCAAATTTCCCGCTGCCTTCTTGGCGGTGTCTCGGTCTTTTTTTAGTTCCTTCTGTTTGTTTTCAACATTGGCCTTGTGGTAGCCGGTCTCTGCGTTCACGAAGGCCAACGCCTGCTCTGCCCGTGCCACCGATTCGGCAGCGAGCGGGTTACCTTCCAGTCGGGCCGCCATCGTCCACTTGACTGTTGACCAAAGTTTCACCGTCGGGCCTCCGAGGGTGGCCACCTGTTTACCATCGGCTCTAATCCGCAGACCGGCGACTGGAACACCGTGATCAAGTTCTCCAATCTGTTTACCGTCCCCAACGCTGAGAACGATCACCTTGTTGTCGGCACGACCGGCCAGCACTGTTTTCCCTCCCGGCAATGCCGCCAACGCCGTGATGTCGCCGCCCGGCTTCCATTCGTGCACATCTTTTCCGGGGTTGATTGCAGCCCAACTTTTGATGACACCTTCAGGATGAGCCGACACGAGTTGCCTGTTGTTCAGCCAAGCGACGGCTCGCGCGGCCGGCGGTGTGGACTCGCGCGTGACACGCTCTCCGGTCGTTGTTTCCCAGAGACGCACTTTTCCGTCGGCGAACAATACGGCCACCCGGTTGCCGTCGGGCGACACTGCCAATTGCCCGGCTGCCTGGCCCGGGACTTGATCGCGCCAATGCGGCATCGCGCTTTGCAGATCGATCGCCTGCACTGCGCCGGCCGAACCGGCGACAAGCACACTCCCCCGGCCAAGCGCAACACCGAACGCCATGACCGACTCGCCGCCGGGCAGCAGGTTAAGCCGCCGAGCCGCCGGCACCATTTGCCGCTGCCAAAGTTTGGCCACTCGATAACCGCCCGAGGCCAAAGCTTGGCCGTCGGGGCTGAACGTCAGCGACTGCACAACATCCCGATGTGCCGTGCCGCCAGCGGTGGGGTCGCCCTTGGCCAAGGCGGGATCGGAAAGCCGGGCAGCCAGGCGACTGGTTGGCAGGTGGTACAAAAAAACCTGGTTGCCGCGGCCGGCGGCGGCGTACTGGCCGTCGGGTGAAACGGCGGTGGTGTAGATCGGCACGAGGTCAAAGGCCAGAGGCTGCCATTCGAACTGCTGCGACAGCTTGGGCACCTCGCCCTTGGCACCTTCATCGATCCAAAGCTTAAGGAGGCCAAGTTGGTGGGGCGTGAGCTTGCCTGCGCTGACCTTGTTACGCCGCGGCGGCATGAACGGTTTCTCGATCTGCCGGGTGTGGACCATCAACAGGCTCTTGTTGGCGTCCCCCGGCACGACCATCTGGCCGTTTTCGCCGCCCTTGGCGATGGTTGCCGGCGTCTCGAGGTTAAACTCAGCATCCGCATCCCTTGAGTTGTGGCAGGCAAGGCAGTTTTTGCGGAGGATCGGCAGAATCTCGCGAGCAAAGTCCACCGGCTTCTCCCGGCTCAACTCGGCAATCTCAATCCGGGTGGGCTGCTCGGCGGCGACTGGGGCAAATCCGGCTGGGATCAGGCTCCAGACCGCAACAGTGGTTGTTAACCAATTTCTCATGTCAGGCTACAGAAGACTCCTCTTTTTCGAATCGGATGAAAAGCTGTTTTCTCTGCTGCTGATGGATGAATAGCCCAGACGGTCCACTCGTCAGAGGGCGACGCAGATAACTGCCCTTGAATTCACTCCGGGCTTTGCCTCGCCGGCTAATTCGTCCATAGTGCGCAAAGACAGTAGTACTAAACACATGAGCCAACTCAAAAAACAAACTGCAGCGGGCAGTTCTCGGCGCACATTCATCAAGCAGGCCGCCACAGCCACCGCCGTGGCCGGGGCGGGGGCTGGCAACTTCATCAAGACGCCGGTTTACGGCCAGAGCCAGGCCCCCTCGACTGGCCGAGTGATCGGGGCCAACGACCGCATCAACGTCGGCTTCGTCGGCGTGGGCAACCAAGGATTCAACACGCATGTTCGCCAGATCAAGAACAATGACACCAAGCACAATGTCGCAGCAGCGGCGGCGTGCGACGTGTTCTCCGAGTATCGTGACCGCGCGCAGGAGTTCATGGGTGTCAAGTCGGGCAATGTCCACAACGACCACCGAAAACTGCTTGAGCGCAAGGACATCGATGCGGTCGTGATAGCCACGGTGGACCACTGGCACGCGCCGATTGCAATCGAGTCGATGGATGCTGGCAAACATGTGCTTATCGAGAAGCCGATGACCCGCTACCTCAGCGAGGGATTCAACGTGTACGACACCTGCAAGCGCACCAAGCGCGTGATGCAGATTGGCGCGGTGTTCTGCATCGAGGAGAAGTGGCACAAGGCCGCTCAGTTGGTTCGCGACGGCATGATCGGCCCGCTCGTGCTCGGCCAGTCCTCCTACTGTCGCAACAGTCCCAAGGGCGAGTGGAATTACGCCATCAACCCGAAGCTCACCGACAGGAGTGTCGACTGGAAACGTTGGCTCGGCAAAACCGGTATGCGCCCGTTCAACGCCGATCACTTTTTCCGGTGGCGAAAATATCATCACTACTGCGCCGGCATTCTCGGTGACTTGCTCGCGCACAAGATTCACCCGTTGATGATTGCCAGCGGCAACCCGGAGTTCCCCAGTCGTGTCACGTGCCTTGGCACCCGACAAATCACCACCGACCGCGATGTGCCGGACAACACGCAGGTGCTCGCCAACTTCCCCAGCGGCTACACGCTGATGGTTGTCGGCAGCACGGTGAACCAGCAGGGCCTGCCAGAGATGCTGCGCGGCCACCACGGCACACTGTACTTCGGCGGCGACAAGGTCGACCTGAAGCCCGAGACGCCGTTCGGCGACGAGATCGATCCGGAGAGTTTCAGCGGCCTCAAGCCAAGCGGGGCGGATTTCTTCGCCGAACACGCCGACTGGTTCAACGCCATCCGCAACGGCGGCGAAACCAAGGGCAACATCGACCTCTCGATGCGTGCCCAAGTGGTCATTTCGCTGGCCGAGATGTCCGAGCGAATGAGCCTTACGCTGTTGTTTGACGAGAAAACCCGGAAAATCACCACCGGAACAGGCCAGGAAGTGCAGCCTCTCAACTACCCGGCTTAAGTAGTTACCCGGAACAAATCGTGAAAATCCACCCGGTGGCGACCATTTTGCGCCTGGCCAGGCGCTTGGCCGATTATCCGCCAGAGACAAAACCCAACTCGGTCGCTTAACCAAGTTTTTCCTGTTTTTTTTCTCGGAATGATCCTAGCTTCCTCTTTCCCGGTGAATACAAAGCGGTGTTCGCCGGTTAATCCATTATCTCTATACTACACACAAAATGACAAAGACTCCATCGAACGAGCTTTCACGCCGTAAGTTCATTTCGCACTCCTCAGCGGCGTTGGGTGCATCTGCGTTTGGCCCCTTCGTCCTCCGAGGCAAGAACCTGAACAGCAAGATCAACGTCGCCGCCATCGGTGCTGGAGGCAAGGGCAGCAGCGACACGGATAACAACGCCCGTTGCGGCGCCAACATTGTGGCCCTGTGCGACGTGGACCTGAACACACTCCGCTCTCGAGGCGAAAAATATCCCGGAGCCGCCACGTATCAGGATTTCCGCAAGATGCTGGAAAAAGAGAAGTCCATCGATGCCGTCTCAGTGTCCACCCCGGACCACATGCACGCCGTCGCTGGCGTCATGGCCATGAAAATGGGCAAACACGTATACGTCCAGAAACCGCTCACCCAGTCCGTTTACGAAGCTCGCGTCATGCGAAAGGTGGCCAAGGAGCAAAAAGTGGCCACGCAGATGGGCAACCAAGGCAGCGCCGGCAGCGGCCTGCGTCGCGCTGTGCAGGTGATTCAGTCCGGCATCATCGGCGACGTCACCGAGTTGCATGTTTGGTCCAACCGCCCCGTCTGGCCACAAGGCATCGACCGGCCAAAAGGCGCCGATCCTATCCCTGAACATTTGGACTGGAACATTTGGCAGGGACCGGCCAAGCATCGCCCATACAAAAAAGGGGTCTATCACACCTTCAAATGGCGGGGCTGGCAGGATTACGGCACAGGAGCACTGGGCGATATGGCATGCCATACCGTCAACATGCCTTTCCGCGCTCTCAAAATGGGCTACCCAACGGTGGTGGAAGCTGAGGATTTCTCCACAATGAACAAGGAGACCTACCCGCTGAATTCCCGTCTTCGTTTCGAGTTCCCTGCACGTGAAGGTATGGTTCCGCTGAAATTCTGGTGGTACGATGGCAAG
>DASCOW010000501.1:0-2275 GCA_036012205.1 Verrucomicrobiota bacterium | reverse complement strand
GCAGGTTGCCCTGTTTCTCAAAGAAACTCACGTTGCCAGGATATCCGGCGAACGTGCAGTCGAGCAGCAGGCCATGCGCCTCGTCGGCATTCGGGATGACTTCCTCGGTGTAAATCTGCACCGTCTGGTTGAGCAGGCTGATGTAGTCCTGATCCCGTGTCCCGGCGTCGAACGCCGCCCGTTTGTCCACCAGTTCTTCCGTCGCCTTCAGATAGCCGGCAACAAACTTCCTCACCAGCGGGCGGTTAGCATCGTAAAAATCCTTCCGGCAGACGTACACGTCGGCGATCGAGCGGGACAACTCAGCCGTGGATACGAGCACATGCGCGCCCTTCACCGTCCCCTCCGCCCCGGTGCCCACACCGTTCAAGTCCGTGCACAGCCCGAACATGTCCGGCGTCACTGCAAAACAGGCTGAGATACTCGGATCATCCTTGAACGCCTGCGGAGGCGAACCCGCTCCTGTGATGTCCTTGTAAAATTTTATCTTGATGTCATTCCAGCCCAGTTGCGCCGTCTTGAGTATGTCGTCGAGCATACCGATATGCGGCCCCCCCTGCTGCACCGCCACCGTTTTCCCCTTGAGATCTGTGACAGTCTTGATGCCTTCGCGGGCGATCATGTGGTCGCCGGCCGACCAGGTCATCTGCATGATCACCACCCCCTTGGTGCGCGAATCGGAACCGATCACCTCGGACGCCTGCCCAATCATCCGGAAAGTGCCTCGCAGGAACGGCGACTTGCCAGCGCGGTAATCGCGCACCTGCTGGATGAAGTCGTCGCCCGGCGTCAGGTTCAGGTTCAACCCCTGTTTCTGAAAAATGGTGCCCGCCTTGGTCTTGAGTCCGCCGTTAGCGTAAAACGTTGCCATGTCGCCACCCCAAAGGATGAACGGCACCTGCAGTGCGCCACCGGCCTTCACCGAGCCCACCGGGGCCGAACCGGCCAACTCGGAAAACAACTTGGTCTGCGCCGGCACCGAGACTACTGCCAATCCAAGCGCCAACCCTGCTACGATCGATTTGTTTGCTTTCATTATTCAATGATTATCAACTGCTTACGGAGAGAGTAGTGCTATTTAGGCAATTTGGCAAATTATAATTTTCGGGAATGTAATTACGGCTTGCACCCTCCTGCACTCGCTCGTGACGTGGTGAAATAACCATCGTCGAATGCGCGGCCCCTTTCCACCGGGGCGTTGCCCCTGTCGCGCTTGGCCAAGCAATGTTTGTGTGCAAGAAAAGCTTGCAAGGTTCGGGGGTGCTGTGGTTTTGCTCGCCGCAGCCAACACGGCCGATTGACGACAACCAGATGAAACTTGAAGGCCTCATTGCCGCCGCACACACGCCGATGAACGACGACTTCTCGGTGAACTACGGGCAGGTGTCGACTCAAGCCGGGCACTTGGCCAAACTGGGCGTGCGCGGCGTTTTTGTTGGCGGCACAACCGGTGAGTGCCAGTCGCTGACGGTCTGTGAACGGCAAAAACTGTTCGAGGCCTGGAGCACCGCGGCACGCGACAACGAACAAACACTCGTCGTGCACGTGGGGCACAACTGCCTGCCGGACGCGCAAGACCTCGTTCGCGCCGCGTCCGATTCGGGAGCCAACGCGATCTGCGCGATGGCACCGACCTTTTTTAAGCCGGTCGATCCGGAGGCGCTCTGCGACTGGTTTGTGGAATTGACCCGCCCGGCCCCTGAACTGCCGTTTTACTTTTACGACATTCCAGTAATGACCGGCGTCACTATCGACACGCGAAAGTTTCTCGACTTAGCCAGAGAACGACTGCCGGCTTTCGCAGGCGTCAAGTACAGCAACGACGACGACGATCTGTTTCAGGCGTGTGTGAGCAACAACGGCGACGACGTCAGCTTCCTCTACGGCGTAGACGACCGATACCTGGACGGCCTGACTATGGGGTGCCACGGCGCAGTGGGCAGCACGTACAATTTCGCGGCACCCCTATATCGCAGGATTCAGACCGCCTTCGAGCAGGGTGATATCGATGCCGCCAAAGCCAATCAGGCCAAGTCAACCGGCATGATCGATATGTTCAAGGCGCGGGACTACATCCCCACCGCCAAGGCGGTAATGGCGTTGGTCGGCGTAGACTGCGGCCCGGTTCGACCCCCGCTAAAACGGGTGACCAAAGCGAAAATCGACCAACTTCAGCTCGACCTCGACGCGATGGGTTTCTTCGACTGGGCCGTGAATTGAGCGGTTTCAGGTTGGCCAAGCGAGCGGTTCTTCGATCTTGAATCCTGAAACTCAT
>DASCOW010000500.1:0-1823 GCA_036012205.1 Verrucomicrobiota bacterium | reverse complement strand
GCCCCGGCAAGCTTGGCCATCTCGGGGTAGCTCAACCAGTACGGTGCGGGGATGATCACCTCGTCACCGGCCTCGCAGGTGGCGTAGATGACGTTGAAGCAGGAGTGTTTGCCGCCACAGTTGACAATGATCTGGCTCGACTCGTACTCGACGCCGTAGTCTCGCAGGAACTTTTCGGCAACGGCTTGGCGAAGCTCCGGGATGCCGCTACTTGGCGTGTACTTGGTGAAGCCATCGACCAGCGCCTGGACTGCAGCGTCCTTGATATGTTGGGGCGTGTCGAAGTCCGGCTCACCGGCCCCGAAGCCGATGACGTCTTCGCCCTGGGCGCGTAGCTCCTTGGCCTTGGCCGAGATGGCCAGCGTTAACGAAGGGGCGAGGGATGCCGCCCGACTGGAGATGGGGTAGTCCATTCGGTTCTATGGTGGCACGCAGCGGACTTGGCCAAGCGAGATCAGCTGCCCACTTGGGCTCGGGCTTCCTCCGCCAACGGGGTGCTCAGGTACCGCTCGCCAGTGGACGGCGCGAATGTGACGATCGTCTTACCTGCATTTTCCGGGCGCTTGGCGACCTCGATTGCAGCGCATACATTGGCCCCGCTGGAGATGCCGCAGAGGATGCCTTCCTCCTTGGCCAAACGGCGCGCCATTGTAAAAGCATCGTCGTTGCTGACGCCGACGCACTCGGTGATCTGGTCGCCACCGTCCTCGCCTTTCAAATGGAGGTTGGCCGGAACAAATCCTGCGCCAGTGCCCTGAATCTTGTGCGGCCCGGGCGTCAGATCGCTGCCCGCCAGCGTCTGCGAAATCACCGGCGAATCCGAAGGCTCCATCGCGATGGCCTGAAACGACGCCTTGCGCGGTTTGATCACTTCAACGCAGCCGGTCAGCGTTCCGCCGGTGCCCACGCCAGCAACAACGACATCGACAGCACCATCTGTGTCGTTCCAGATTTCTTCAGCGGTCGTTTGGCGATGAATCTCTGGGTTGGCCGGGTTCTCGAACTGCTGCGGAATCCACGAGTTGGGCGTATCGGCGGCCAGTTCTTTGGCACGGTCAATGGCTCCCTTCATGCCCTTGGCGCCTTCGGTGAGAACTAGTTCGGCACCGAGCATCGCCAGCAATGTGCGGCGCTCCAGTGACATGGTCTCCGGCATCGTAAGGATCAACCGGTAACCTTTGGCCGCCGCAACGAACGCCAGTGCGATGCCGGTGTTGCCACTCGTCGGCTCAATGATGACCGTTTCCCCGGTCAGCGAACCGCTCTGCTCGGCGGCCTCTATCATCGCCATCCCGATGCGGTCCTTCACACTTGAAAGCGGGTTGAAGAACTCGCACTTGAGCAGCACGGTGGCGTCGATGCCCTCTGTGACCTTGTTGAGCCGCACCAACGGCGTCCGACCAACGGTCTCCACGATGTTGTTAAATATATTCGCCATTTTTATAAAATTTTGATTGGTTTTCCACCTGCCCTTTCCTGTCTAGGCCGTCGGCACTATTACTTGGCGCTGGCCCGTTTGCGTTTCAGGTAGGCCTTGCGTCGTTTGCGCTTGATTACTTTGTTGTGTTGTTTGCCCATGACGTTTAATGATTGTCTCTCCGGAGAGCGGCCGGGGACTATGAAGACCAAAGCGGACTTGTTCAAACATTTTTTACTGGCATCAATCCTAATCGCCGGGCTCGGGTGCGGATGCAAATCCATGGGCAATAAGGAGCCCGGCGAAAACTACAGCCTCATCATGCTCTATCTCGAGCAAAACAACGACGGCACCAAATACTCGCGTAAAATGGCTGTTTATCGCGCAGATCCGTTTATTTTTTATG
>DASCOW010000499.1:0-10056 GCA_036012205.1 Verrucomicrobiota bacterium | reverse complement strand
CGTGTCTCGATGTTGGAGAGCCCGTGCCACTTGGCCGGGAGCGGCCGCAGTGCCTTGCCGACGACGGTATACTCTGCCGCCTTGAGCGTGATCTCCTCCGTGCGCGTCGTGAACATCGTTCCCTTCACGCCGATAAAATTGCCAAGGTCGAGCTTCTTCAGAACCTCAAAGGATTCCTCGCCGAGGGCGTTTTTCTGCGCGTAAACCTGCATCCGGTCGGAGCCGTCGCGAATGTCCAGAAAGATGCTTTTGCCCATTGTGCGGAATGCAGTCATGCGCCCCGCCAGCGAAACCTCGCGACCTTCATCGTAATTCTCACGCGCCCCGGCGCAGGTCTCGTTCGGAGTGAACTTGTTCGCAAACGGCTCGATGCCCTTCTCCCGCAACGCGGCGAGATTCTCCCGGCGCTGCTCGATCAATGAATTTTCTTCTTCCATGAAATACCCAAAAAGGGCGGACAGTTAATCACCCCGCCGCCGCCTTGGCCAACGAAAGTTTTGCCCTTGACCAGGCGGCGGGAAAATCGCCCTCGTACTTGGTTGTCCCGACTGTTGTCCGAGGATGAGCGGGTGGACGAATCATTGGGATAGTCCGCCCAACCTCCCCGCTTGGCCAACTGGAACTTGCAACGGGACCGGGTTTGAGGTAATCAACTCGACCGCGTTTTCGCGTGATCGGCAGCCGGCCGGTCTCCTCGCTTCAGTCCCAGCCGGGGCATTTGCCAATGGCAGTGATCGTACAGAAATTCGGCGGATCGTCGGTGGCCGACATCGCCCGCATCCGCAACGTCGCCAACCGCGTGGCCGAGTACCGCCACCGCGGCGATCAGGTCGTAGTGGTCGTCTCGGCAATGAAGGGCGTCACCGACAACCTCATCGACATGGCCAAGTCTCTCATGCCGGTGCCCAGTGAGCGTGAGATGGACATGCTGCTCGCCACCGGCGAACAGACCACTATCGCCCTGCTGGCCATCGCGTTGCAGTCGATGGACATCCCGGCGGCGTCGCTCACTGGCGCTCAGGCCGGCATCGTGACAGACGGCGTCCACTCGAAGGCGAAGATTCGCAATATCACGCCAAAAAAAATCCACGCGCTGCTCGATGCCGGCAATGTGACCATTGTTGCCGGCTTCCAGGGCGAGACCAGCGAGGGCCACATCACTACGCTGGGGCGCGGTGGCTCCGACCTCACGGCGATCGCGCTGGCGTCGGCGCTTAAGGCGGATCTCTGTCAGATTTTTACGGACGTCGACGGCGTGTACACCTGCGATCCGCGGCTCGTGCCCACCGCGAAAAAGCTCCAGGAAGTTTCGTACGACGAGATGCTCGAGTTAGCCAGCCTCGGCGCGAAGGTGATGCAGTCGCGCTCGGTGGAATTTGCCAAGAAGTTTGGCGTCATTTTCGAAGTTCGATCCAGTCTTAACGACAATCCCGGTACCCTCGTGAAGGAAGAAACCCAAAGCATGGAAGACGTCGTGATTCGCGGCGTGTCGCTCGACAAAAATCAGGCCAAGGTCACGCTCGTTGGCGTGCCGGACGAGCCGGGCATGGCCGCCCGCGTGTTTCAGCGACTGGCCGACTCGGCGATCAATGTGGACATGATCGTGCAAAACGTCAGCCACGGCACCAACACCCCATCGACTGATCTGTCATTCACCCTCGACAAGCCAGACATGGCCAAAGCACAGGGCGTGATAGACGGCATGCGCAGCGACATCGGCTTCGGTGACGTACTGGCCGATGAGAACATCGGCAAGCTCTCGATCGTCGGCGTCGGTATGCGCAGTCATTCCGGCGTGGCCGCAAAAATGTTCGAGGTGCTCGCCGCTGCCGGCGTCAACATTCAGATGATCTCCACTAGCGAAATTAAAATCTACGTCGTGATTGGCATTGACAAGGCGGAAGAAGCCACCCGCGCCGTGCACGATGCTTTCCTCGGCTAGGAATGTAACCTCCGGCCAGTTGGCCTCGTATTTAGGATGATTATGCTCGAATGAACCGCCACCGACAGATTGTCCGACTCGCCACACTGCTGGCATTGGTCTGCTCTTGGCCAAGTTCGGCCAAGGCCGGGGATGCACCGCTCCGGATCACCGACATTGACGGCAGGATCCACGAACCTTTAGCATTAGGCAAAACCAAGGCGGTGGTACTGGTGTTCGTGCTTCGCGACTGTCCGGTGTCCAACGTCTACGCGCCGGAAATGACCCGCATCCACAAGGAGTACTCAAGGAAGGGTGTCGCGATTTTCCTCGTGCATCCGGATCGCGACACCGATACCAAAGCTGCCCGCGCTCATGCCAAGGAGTACAAGCTCTCTGCACCGCTTGTGCTTGATCATGATCACAAACTCGTCCGGCGCGCCGAGGCGGTGATCACTCCGGAAGCAGCCGTATTCGATGCCAAGGGCCGCCTCGTGTACCGGGGTCGAATCGATAATCTCTATGCTGATTATGGCAAGAAACGCTTCAACACGACCCGCCGCGAACTGCGTGAAACACTCGATGCACTGCTCGCCGGCAAGCCCATGACCAAGCGCACCACCAAGGCGGTGGGCTGCTACATCGATTTTTCCAATGACAAAAAAGACAACAAATAAATTCATCCGTGTGGGGCCGGTGCTGGTGCTGTCTGGTTTTACCATGCTGCAATCCAGTGCAACCGCCGCGGTCAAGGCCAGGCCGACGTTTACCGAGGACGTTGCACCGATCATTTTCAACAAATGCACCGAGTGCCACCGTGATGGCCAGGCCGCGCCGTTTACCTTCAACAATTACAGCGACGTGAAGAAACGTGCCCGTCTCATTGCCAAGGTCACGCAGAAGCGTTTCATGCCGCCCTGGCTTCCGGTCGAGGGCCACGGGAAACTTCTCGATGAGCGCCGATTGAGCGACGACGAGTTGGCCACACTCAAGAATTGGCACGCCACCGGCATGGCGGAGGGCCCGGCCGATAAGCTCCCCAAGCTGCCCGAGTTCGCGGGCGGCTGGTTGCTCGGCGAGCCGGACATGATCGTAAAGATGCCCAAGCCTTTCACTGTGCCGGCCGACGGACCCGATATTTACCGCAGCTTCTGCATCCCGCTGGAGATTGAGGAGGACAAGTGGGTCGCCGGCTTCGAGGTGCGCCCCTCCGCGCATGCGGTGCTCCATCACGTTATCATCCGTATCGACGAAAGCGGTGAGGCCCGCAAGGCCGACGGCACCCGGGGGACACCCGGATTCAGTGGCATGCGCAGCATCGGCCGGCGGTCCGGTTCCCGGAGAGGGGGTGGCGATAACGAGGTGTTCTCCGGCAGCCTTGGCGGGCTGGGGGGCTGGGCTGTCGGTGGCACGCCGCGCATCCTGCCGCTAGGTCTCGCCCGCAAACTCCCCGCTGGAGCCGACATTGTGTTCAACTCCCACTTCCACCCCTCCGGCAAGGAGGAGCAAGAGCAGACCACCATCGGTCTGTACTTGGCAGACAAAAAACCGAAGCGCACCCTGATCGGATTCCAGGTGCCGCCCATCTTCGGCAGTCTGTCCGGAATCGATATACCGGCTGGCGAGAGCAACTACGAGGTCAACAGCAAGTTCACGACGCCGGTGGATATTGATCTCGTAGGCGTCAGTGCACACATGCACTACATTGGCCGCACAGCTAAGGCTAACGCCACGCTGCCGGATGGCTCGGTCAAGCGGCTGTTCTTTATCGATGACTGGGACTTCAACTGGCAGGGCGACTACATTTACGAGAAATCGATTCGTCTGCCGGCTGGCACCACCGTCAATGGCTCAGTCACGTACGACAATACTGCTGAAAACCCTTTCAATCCCTTCAGCCCTCCGCGCCGAATCCGGTGGGGGCTCGAGTCCACCGACGAAATGGGCAGCGTTATTTTCACTGCTGTGCCGGCAAGCGAGGCGGATCTCGACGAATTTAATGCTGCCGTCCGCGACCAAGTCGTCGACGAGGCCCGTCTGATGGCCGAACGCCGATTTGGTGAACGAGCGGGGAGCAGCGGCAGTGGCCGCCGCGGCAGCATCGCCGATCGACTGGAGCAATTCCGCAGCCGCCGCTCTGGAGGGAACAGCGGAAACCGGCTCGGTGGCGACTGGCGCGGCCGCCTGGGTGCACGCCTCAAGGAACTGGACAAAAATAACAACGGCGAAATCGAGCCGGACGAAGTCGACGACCGCTCCCGCCGCTACATCCGCTTCATCGACACCAACAAGGATGGCCGTGTTAGCAAGGAAGAACTCAGGCAAATCTCCGGCCGCTGAGCGGAGACAAGAATCCACCACTCAAAAGCCGCCGGATTCCACGGCGGCTTTTTTTATCTGCTCAATGTAATGATCAATCGTTCAAGTTGTTCGCGAGTGTGTTCACTGGAGAGGGCGAAGCGGTAAAAGACCCCTTCGCTACCCGTTGGGTAACGAATGCATGAGGGATAAATGTCGTTTGCCAACAACCGGCGGCGCAGTGTGGCGGCATTTTTCCCAGGGCAATCGAGGCTGAACACCGGGAACGCCGGGTCTCCGGCCGGCAGCCCGGCATCGAGCAACTTTCCCTTTACAAACACGGTGTTGCGGCGTAGCCGCTTGGCCAAGCTGGGGCGGGAGCGCAGCAACTCGAGCGATGCCAGCGCGGCCTTGGCCAAGCCGGCTGGTAACGAGCTGCTGCCGGTGACGACCGGGTTGCCGTCGAGCAGCGTCGTCCGCAGCCAGCGCGGTCCAAGAATCGCCCCGCCGAAGCCCCCGAGCGCCTTGCTGAAAACGATCGACTGAATCACCCGTTGTCGGCTCAGGCCGCATTGCTCGGCGGTGCCGCGCAGGCGCTCGCCCAGCACGCCCGCGCCGTGGGCGTCGTCGATCCACAGCGTGGCCGATCGCGGAAGTCGCTTGGCTAAGCCGGCCAGCGGCGCGATTCGGCCCGATGCGCCGAAGACGCCGTCGGTGATCAGCAGCACGCGCCTGACCGCTCGGCGATTGCTCAGTCGCTTGGCCAGGTCGTCGGCATTGCAGTGACGATAGCGCACCACCGGGCAGCCGATAAACTGTGCTGCATCGCGTAGGCTCATATGCGCTTTCTCGTCGATGAACGTTGCGTCGAATTGGCCTTTGGCCGCCTGGCCAAGCGCGATGTTGGCGAGGTATCCGTCGCCGACAACGGTGGCGGTTTCGCTGTCGAAAAATTTCACCAATGCCGTTTCGAGTGCTTTGTGCGCCGGATGATTGCCGGTAGTCATCCGCGACGCGCCGGTGCCGAGCCCGTCGCGGGCGGCGGCCCGCGCGTGGGACTTGAGTAGCTTGGGATGCTGCGCGAGTCGGTAGTAGTCGCACCCGCCAAAGTAGAGCAGCCGTCTGCCGCGATAGCGCACATGTGTGGCATCGTCCGGCTGGATGGCTTCAGGTAGACTCACGGCTTGGCCGGCGGCGGATCGAGCTTCCGCAGGATGTCTGCCTTGAGTTCGGCGAACTGTGTTTCGTGCACCCCGGCCAGCAACGCGCGCGTGGTGTCCGCCTGGCCAAGGTGCGCGTGGATGCGGGCGAGATGAATCCGCACGCCCTCCGCCGCGAGTGACGACGGCGCGAGCGCGAGTGCGTCGTTCCATGCCGCGATGGCGGCCTTGGCCTGGAACGGTTGTGTGCCGGACTGCGCCATTGCGGCGTCGGTGGCGAGGGTGAAATTTTTTGGATCAAGCGCGCGCGCTTTTTTGAACAGCTCGATCGACTTGGGCATGACTTGGGCGCGGTCGATGAGGTAGTAGCGCGCGGCGTTGTCGGGGTACGAGAAGATCAGCGTGGCGAGGTTGCGCAGATACAGCGGCTCATTGGGCGAGAGTTCACCGGCCTTGGTGAAGTGCCGGAACGCCTCGGCGATCCTGCCCTGTTTGCCGTGCGCCTTGCCCAGGTTGTTCCACGCAACCGGATTTTTAGGCGCGAGCTCGAGCGCTTTTTCCCATTGCGCCGTCGCCTTGTCGATCTCGTTAATGTCGCTGAAAAAACTGCCGTACGCCAACCGCGCACGGACGTGGCCGGAGTGCCGGTTGAGAAATGCTTCGTATGCCGAACCGACTTCGCCGAGTCGCTGACGTACCTGCAAATCGAGAGACGCTGGATCAATGCCGACCTGTTTCACGGTTAGCTTCGCATTGCGGCGAATCCACTCATCAACCTCGTCGTGCACCTTGTCGTCGAGCTCGAGCAATTGGCGGAACTCGCGCTCGATCACCGCGTCGGACGTGCTCGTCACCTTGGCCTCATCAGCCACCGCCTGGCTAGGCTCAAGCAGCAACGTGGCCGCAATCAATACGGCAATCAAAAAGTGACGTTTGCGAACATTCACCCTGAGGAAGAAGGAATTAAGCGTCGCAATAAAATCGTCCTCATAACTCGAACCTCCACCCTTGTCCTGGATTGCTTTTTCAACGTCCAAGTACGAGGACGAAAAAAAAGCTTTGAATTTCGCGGGAGCGCCTTGGAGTGCAACCGCCCCTGGCACTTTCGTGAGCGTTCCAAAGCGGTGCGAAGAACCGAACTCCAAGACGCCGAAACGGGTTTTGGTGAGTTGCATGCGCTCCCCTCTCCCAGCGGAAGAGGGCGGGGGCGAGGGGAAGCTTAAAACGAAAGGGTGCAGTAAATCCACGTTCGGGAGACCGTTTCGTGGATGGTTTGAAGATTCAAGTTTTCAATTTATGGTAATGCCGCTTGAATCTTGAAACTTCAAACTTGAAGCTCCCCCCGCGCATCGTGACTTATTCCGAGGCCATTGAATATTTGCTCGATCTGACCCTGTTCGGCTCGAAGCTGGGGCTGGACAAGCCGCGCCGGCTTGCCGCGTTGGCCGGCTCGCCGCACGGACGGCTGCGCTTCATCCATGTCGCCGGCACGAATGGCAAGGGCTCGGTCTGCGCGATGCTCGAGTCGATCTACCGCGAGGCCGGCCTGCGCACAGGGCTGTTCACCTCGCCGCACCTCGTGTCGTTCCGTGAACGGATGCTGGTGGACCGCGAACTGATCCCGGAGGAGACACTGGCCCGGTTGACTTCGCGACTTCGCAACTTGGCGGCGGATTTTCCCGAGGGCCAAGGGCCAACGTTTTTTGAGATGGCAACGGTGATGGCGCTATGCCATTTCGCCGAGCAGGAGTGCGACATCGTGCTGTGGGAAACCGGCATGGGCGGCCGGCTCGACGCGACGAACATCGTCACTCCTCTGGCCAGCGTGATCACCAACATTGGGCTCGACCACACGCGGTGGCTCGGCGAATCGCACGCCGCCATCGCCGCCGAGAAGGCCGGAATCATCAAGCCTGGCGTTCCGGCGCTGACGGCGGCCGATCACCCGGAGGCGCTGGCCGTGATCCGCGCCGAGGCGGCGCGGCAGGGCTCGGAATTGACCGAGCTTGGCCAAGCGGAGGCGTCGATCGAACTGCCGCTGGCCGGGTGGCATCAGCAAACCAACGCGGGCTTAGCCAAGGCGGTGGTCGAGCGGTTGCAAGCTGCGTTGCCGGTCGAGCCCGGGGCGGTGCGCGGTGGCTTGGCTAAGGTGCATTGGCCGGGCCGGTTGCAGATCGTTCGGCGCGGCGAACAGACGGTACTGCTCGACGGCGCGCACAATGCCGAGGGCGCGGTAATGCTGCGGCGGGCGTTGGTGGACGGCCGTTTCGCCGACTCGCCGGTTTTCATCCTTGGCATGGTGGACGAGAAGGACGGCGCGGGATTTTGTGCCGAGTTGGTGCCCTTGGCCAAGCGCATTGTTTTGTCGCCGGTGAGCAGCGCGCGCTCGACCAAGCCGGAGGAGTTCGTGCCGGTGTGCAGGGCTGCCAACCCGGCGGCGGCGGTCGAGGTTACCGGCTCGCTTGACCAAGCGCTGAAGCGGTGCGCGGCGGAGCCGTTTGTGGTGGTCACCGGGTCGTTTTACCTCGTGGGCGAGGCGTTGGAGCGGCTCAAGCTGGCCCCAACGCCGACTGGGGCCGAGCGGCGGCTCAACGACTGGGTTGCGCCGGAAAGCGTCTTTCGGATTGACTTTGCGGGGTGACTTTCGGCATAAACCGCCGCCACGGCGAGGCGCGTTGGTCTATCGGTTAGGACGCCGCCCTCTCAAGGCGGAAAGACGAGTTCAATTCTCGTACGCGCTACCATCTCGCTGACATTTCGGCTGGCAAGTTCATGACGCCTTTTCAAATCATCTTCACTCCCACCGCCGCCGCCGAGTTGGGTACGCTGCCGAAGGAGCTGCAGTTGGAAATCCTCGGTGAGTTTCGCGGTCTGCCTAATGACGTTCGCAGCGACGAGATGGACAGCTTCGGCCGGCTCAACCGCGACGGCCGGCACTTGTTCCGCTTTCGGCTTGGCAACTACCGGGTATACTTCGAGCGGCACGACTTGGGCGTGCTGATCCACCGCATCCTGCACGCGAAAAAACATCTTCGGGATTTTCTCTACCGCAACAAGCTGCCGGGCGGGGAAGACCGCGTGCTGGAGGAGACGCCGGAATTCTGGAAGCTGATCGAGTCGGCTAAGTCGGCCGCCTGCTAGCTACTACTGCAGGTCTTCGCCCAGTTCCACGTTCCAGTAGGCCACGTCGAGGAAGTGCCGCCAGCTCTCGTGGTAGTGCAGGCTGAAGCGCACCTGCATGAACGGGTGCCAGCGCGGTTTGCGGGGCTGCCGGATCAGGTGCATCCCGGCTTGCTCCGGTGTACGGTTGGATTTGTGGGAGTTGCACGGGACACAGGAGCAGACGATGTTCTCCCATGAGGTCGGGCCGTTCTGTTGGCGCGGCACCACGTGATCCAAATTCAGGTCGCGCGTGTCGTGTTTTTTGCCGCAGTACTGGCAGGTGTTTTTGTCGCGCTGAAAAATGTTGTGCCGCGTGAACTTGACCTCTTTGCGCGGCATGCGGTCGTACACCATCAGCAGGATGACACGAGGCAGGCGCAGCTTGATGCTCACGCCGCGGATGCTCTCCGAGTCCGGTTCCGACTCGGAAAGGTCAGCCCACTGGTGAAATCCGAACGTGTTAAAACTGCCATCTTCGCTGTGCACGACCTGCGCATTGCCCTCAAAGAGCAACGTCAACGCCCTGCGGGCGGAACAAATGTTCACCGCCTGCCAAAGCCGGTTTAGTACCAGAACCGGCTGATGTAACAGCGCTTCCATGGCCGGAAAAGTGGCCGGGAAGCTATCATGGCTATTTTGGTGGAGTCAAACATCAACAAAAACAACAAGTTTGGCCTTCACCCCGGCCAATGTCGGTGGTAGTTGGGCGGCTACGGTTTCACATGAAAAAACTCGTTCTCCTCATCGCCGTCTGCCTGTTAGCGCTTGGCCAAGCGCTCGCCGGGGCCAGCAAGCGCCCGAACATCCTGTTCATGATGTCCGACGACCACGCCTCCGAGGCGATCAGCGCCTACGGCTCCTGGCTCAAGGATTACTGCCACACCCCAACGCTAGACCGGCTTGCCGCCGAGGGCATGCGTTTCACCAATGTCTGCTGCAACAACTCCATCTGCTCGCCAAGCCGCGCCAGCATCATCAGCGGCCAATACTCCCACGTCACCGGCGCACTCAATCTCGGCTGCCAGCTCAAGCCAAACGCCCCGAGCTACATCCGTGAACTGACCAACAACGGATATGAGACCTGCGTCGTCGGCAAATGGCACATGAAACAGTTTCCCCGCGGCACCATCGACTACGCTGTGACCGTTGGCCAGGGCAGTTACTTCAACCCCACCCTCCACCGTCCGGACGGCAAGCGGGAAAAATACCAGGGCTACTACGCCGACCGTTACACCGACTGGGCGCTCAAGTGGCTCAGGCAGCGTGACACCAAAAAACCGTTTTACCTGAGCCTGCACTTCAAGGGGCCGCACGAATACTTCGAGTACCCAGAGCGCTGGGCCAAGCTGCACGAGGGCGTAAAAATTCCCGAGCCGGCCAGCCTGCACGAAGACATCACCAAGACCAGCCCGCTGCTCAAGGGCAGACATTACTCGGTCATGTATGATGACGAGGGGCCAAAAAGTTTTTACCTCGTATACCAGGACTTCATGGCCATGCGCTCCGCCGATCCTG
>DASCOW010000498.1:0-5609 GCA_036012205.1 Verrucomicrobiota bacterium | reverse complement strand
GCGTTCACCCGCAACCAGGTCATCAGTTTCATCCTCTCGGTGGTAATCTGCCTGTTCCTCGTGCTGTGCGGCTGGCCACCGGTAACCGACGTCGTCGAAACGCTGGCGCCGCGCTCAATTGTCGAGTTTGTCGCCGCCTTCAGCGTGATGCCCGGCATTGAGCAGTTTAACAACGGCCAGATCGACAGCCGGGCGGTGATCTACTTTTTGTCGGTGATCGGCTTTCCACTGTTCGCCACGAGCGTCATCATCCGCGGACTCCGCGCCTAAACCTCAACCCCGAAAGAAACTCATGAAAAAAGAAACCAAGTATGCGATTTTCCTGAACTCCGTCGGCGGCACGCTGGTCATCCTGCTATGCGTAGTCGCCTTCAACGTCATCACGGCACAGTTCAAGATAAAAGCCGACCTAACCGATGGCAATCTGTTCACCTTATCCAAGGGCTCAAAGGAGCTGCTAGACGGATTGGCTGAGGAACGTGAGGACGACGCATCCAGCCCGCTCGAGATCCGCTTCTATATCACGCGCGGGGAAAAGGGCGTGCCGGTCGTCGTGAACGAGCACGGAACCCGCGTAGAGGATCTGCTCGACCAGTACAAAGCCTACGCCGGCGGCAATCTCGAGTTACAGAAAATTAATCCGCGCCGCGACACCGACGCGGAGGAACTCGCAGTCAACGATGGTATGCGGCTTCTCAACAACGCCTTTTACATCGGCATGGCGGTTAGCTACCTCGACAGCACAGAGGTGATCCCAGTACTCGATCCGTCACGAGCGACAAACCTTGAGTACGACATCTCGCGTGCTATCAAAAACGTTCTCAAGCTGAAAGATGATCGAGAAACCGTCGGTGTAATGAGTAGCCTTAACGTCTGGGGTGGCCCCGACGCCAGCAACCCAATGGCCATGATGAACCGGGGGCAACCACAACAACCACCCTGGTATTTCCTGCAGCAACTCCAACGTGACTTCAACGTCGAACGCATTGAGCCAGCAGCCACGGATATTCCCTCGGATGTAAACGTCTTGCTGGTTGTCCACCCAAAAAACGTCTCGGAAGCCACCGAGTACGCCATCGACCAGTTTGTCCTGCGCGGCGGCAAGTTGATCGCCTTTGTTGATCCTCTCTCCCAACGGGATGATTCCGGCCAACAAAACCCGCAAATGCGCATTCCGGGGATGGGCGGCGGCTCCAACCTCAACCGCCTGTTCACCAAGTGGGGTGTTCCTTTTGACAATAGCAAGGTTGTCGCTGACTTCAATTACCGCCTCACCCCGCGTGACCCGATCGCCCAAGGACGCCTGCAACCGGCCTATCTGGCATTGAACCGCAACGCACTCAACAATGAAGAGATCGTCACTCGCGACCTTGGCACCCTGCGCCTCCCGTACGCCGGCAGCTTCGATACAAGCAACGTGGCGACCGGTTTGAAGGCTACCGAGTTGATCACCAGTTCTGAGCAGGCCAAACTGGTTGACGGCATGTCCTCACAGTTTAACGGTGACAAGATCATGGACTCGTTCCTGACCGGGAGCGAGGACGGCAAACCGGTTGGAACGAAAAAACACGTCCTGGCCCTGAAACTTGGCGGCACATTTACAACCGCGTTCCCCAACGGCAAACCAGCCGCCGCAGATGCCGGGGCGGAGAAACCCGACGAAGCCAAGCCGGATTCTGACGCGCACCTCACCGAGTCGAATGGTGAAAACTTCGTCTGCCTTATCGGCGACACGGACATCCTTGTCGATGATCATTTCATTCTCCAGCAACGTTTCCTCATCAGCGAGAACATCACGTTCGTACAAAACCTCGTCGATCACTTTGGCGACGATACGCTGATCAATATCCGCAGCCGAAACCAGAACCGGCCGTTTACGACCATTGTTGACTTGGAAAAAGAGGCACAGGCCAAATTCGAGGACAAACTCAAAAAGCTTGAGGCAGAACAACAGTCAATCCTTCAGGAAAAAACAAAGCTGGAAAGCACCGGCGATGGTAGCAACCAATTCACCCTGAAGATTGACCCCAAGGCGCTCAAGGATATTCAAGCTAAGGAACTAGAAAAACGGAAACAAATCCGTGAAATCCGAAAGCAACTTCGCTCCGAGATCGACTTGATTCAACTCAAGATCAAGCTTGCCAACATCGGCCTGATGCCCTCGCTGGTCATCCTGTTCGGCATTGGCTTTTTCATTCGTAAACGCAAGAAAACCGCAGCAGTTTAACACCCATGAAAGGAAAACAACTACTCTTTGCCGTAATCGCTCTCGTGGTGCTTGGCGGCATCGCATACTTCACCTCGAACGCAAATCAGGGGAGTCAATCGACGGAAAAAGTCGGCGGTGGCAAATCAGTCGTCACTGATCTTGACCCTGCGAAAATCGACACCATCCACATCACGGACAAGGATGCCTCTCTGAGTCTGTCTCAAACGGACGGCAAATGGGTCGTTACAGAGCGGGACGGCTTTGCCGCCAAGTTCGACGACATCCAAAAGCTTGTCACCAGTGCCGTGAGCCTCAAGTCGTTGCGGCAAATCCGAGCCAGCAAAAAACAGTACGGGCGATTTGAGTTGCTCGATCCCGCCGACAACGAGGCCAACACTGGCACGCGTGTCGAGTTCAAGGATGCCCAGGGGCAGGTGCTCAAGAACCTGTTGCTCGGAAAAAAAGGCAGCGTCAACACCGGTGAAAACGCCGGCTCGCCCTTTGGCTCATCCGACAATCATCGCTACGTGCTGGCCGACGACAAAGTGGCCGTCGTCGCCATCGACTACTCCAGCGCGCTCAACGATGTCAGCGCTGATCCCGCCGACTGGCTCGACAAAGAAAACTTTTTCAAAGTGGAGAAGATCAGGTTGATCACCGTCACCCACCCCAACGCAGCCGACTCGTGGACGCTGACCCGTGCCAAGGAGGCTGACGACATGTCACTGGCTGACTCCAAGCCGGATGAAAAACCGGATTCGTCGAAGGGCAACACCGCCGGCCGCGTGTTTGGCTATCCCAGCTTCGATGACGTTGCCAGCAAGTCAGCCAAACCGGAGGAAACCGGGATGGACAAAGCCGTCACCGCGACCATCGACACATTCGATGGCTACAATTACGTCATCAAGATGGCCAAGAAGGATGAAGACCACTATATGACTGTTTCAGCAAGTGGCACAAGGGTGCCACAGGAAGATGAAAGTATAGCCCGAGAACCCCAACCGGACGAATCCAAGCAGAGAGAACCGGGCAAGGACGAAAAACCGGAGGATGCCAAGCGCCTCGACCAGGAACATGCGGACACCTTGGCCAAGCTCATTGCTGATCGAGAGAAAACGCATGAAGACAACCTAACCAAACTGAAGACCGACCGAGATAAGGAGTTCAAGGACAACTTGGACAAACTGGCGAAACTCAAAGGTTGGACGTTCAAGGTTTCCAGCTACACCTTCGATGCCATCTACAAGACCCGCGCCGAGATGATGGAGGAGGAAAAGGAGGAGGAAAACAGTGAAAGCACATCGACCGATCCGACCGGCAGCGGCGACACCGCCCAGAAAAACAAAATCGCCGGGGAGGCTTTCCTGGCTGCCAACAAGGACAAAGAAGGCGTACAGACCACGGCCAGTGGACTGCAACACAAGGTGATCAAGGAGGGCGACGGCCCTTCCCCCGCCGCAACGGACTCTGTCACAGTGAACTACAAGGGCACGCTGATCGACGGCACTGAATTCGACAGCGGCAAAGGGATCAGTTTCCCACTCAACGGCGTCATCAAGGGCTGGACCGAAGGCCTACAGTTGATGAAGACTGGTGGCACAACACGCTTCTTTATACCGTCCGGTTTGGCCTATGGCACAACAGGCAGCGGCGCAAAGATCGGCCCGAACTCCGCGCTCATCTTCGATGTTGATCTACTCTCCATCAAGGGCGGGGAAGGTGCCAAGGCCCCTGCCCCTGCAACCATCGACCCGACCAAGCCCGGCCCGAACAAAGTTGTCACCAGCGACATCATCAAGGTGCCCTCCGCCGAGGAACTGAAAAAAGGCGCCAAGATCGAGGTGATCAAAAAGGAAGACCTTCCCAACGAGATCGAAAAGGCCAAGAAGGAAGCCGAGAAAGAAAAGGCCGAAGGCGATAAATAACTGATTGGCCAAGCGAACTTTATTGAAAACCACCCGGACGACTCTCCGGGTGGTTTTTTGTGTCAACCCGACCGTTACTCTTCGCGTGATCGCCTGGGAATGCGCCGGGGGTCGGGGCTCTCCTCCTGCCCGCGCCCGGCTTCAAATTGCTCCAGCGCCACGCGAGCAGCATTCAATTCATCCTCGTTCAACCGGCCGTCGCCGTCCCGGTCGCTATTGCGCAGGATACCCTCGCGCGATCGCGGTTCCCCACCACGCCGCACGTCCCGTTCACGCCTCCCCCTGCTATCGTCCGAGCGAACCAGAAAGCGAGTGAGCCAACCCAGATCATCAAACTTTCCGGCCTCGATTTGCTTCGACAATGCAGCACGCTCGACGGTATTCAAGCGACCGTCATTGTCGGCATCGTACTCGTCCCGGATTGCCTCAAACCGTTTGTCGATCCAGTCACGGGCGGCCTCGGTTTCCTCCCCGTCCAATTTATCATCACCATCCTTGTCAAACTTGGAAACGACAGCGTCCGGGTATCGGAACTCGCGCCGTCTTGACCGTTCCCGGGCCTTGGGAATGAGCCGATCGGTACGAATGACCTCGCGCTCGGCGGCGCTGAGGCGCCCGTCCTTGTCAGCATCGTACTTGGCCAACAGGCCTTGGTACACAGATGAGCTGTCCTCGGCGCCGACCAAGGGTGACCCCGCCGCCATTGCCAGTGCGACGAGCGCGGATTTGATTAATCGAATCTGTTTCATTTTTTAAAATTCGCAGCGACTTTTTTGTTCTTCACCTCAAACGGCAACTCGTCGAGGGCGCTCCATTCGTTCTTGAACCGCACACGCACTTTTACAATTCCCGGTTTTTCGATGCGCACCGGGCGGCTGTATTTTTGAGCCACCGGTGAAACACCTCCGCCGACAAGGCGCGGATCCGAGCCATCGAGCGTGTAGTACACCTCACCCTGTGCAGCGGACATTTCCAGTTCGAAGCCCTGATCAATTACCCCTCCCCGCTTGGCCAGGCGGGCAGACTCGAGATCGGGGATCAACCCGTGTTTCCAGAGCTGATCGACGACGACCCTCGACCGGGCCGGGATGTAGTCGTTGAACCATCGGTCCACCTCCGGCTGCCAGTCGTCGTCCAGCGTGCGGGGCCTGTTATCCGAGCCCCCGCGGGAAGGAGGCGCCCAATTGCTCCGATGAGGATCGCCCCACCGGGCAGACTCCCCGATGACAGCCAAGCGCAGCTTCCCAACTCGCTTGTTCAACAGGCTGGCCACGGACTCGGGAGTCAGCACGCCGCCATGGTTGAAATGCCGATGGACCCGGTCGGCCACCAGCATGCGGAACTCCGCGTTGTGCAGGCACTGTTGCCAGATCCATTGTGGGTTACTGCGCGCGTACTCGTCGCCAGCCGGGTACGGGCCGGTGCGATCCTCGTTGATCTTCAGGAACGTGTGCTCGGCGTCCCACACATAATAC
>DASCOW010000497.1:0-3196 GCA_036012205.1 Verrucomicrobiota bacterium | reverse complement strand
CCATTCGCGTTGTGGAGATTCAGGACACGACCGCTCCCGTCATTACGCTCAACGGCGAGAGCGAGATTCTTGTCGAGGCAGGCACCCAGTACGTTGATGCCGGTGCGTTGGTGACCGACCCGGCGGTCGGCGACATCACCCCGAGGCTCAACGTCAACGCCCCGGTCGACCCGACTCGACTGGGTGAGTATATTGTCACTTACACGGCCAGTGACAACAGCGGGAACCGGGCCGACACCGTGACAAGGAGTGTCGTCGTGCAGGACACCACCGGCCCGGTGATCGTCCTCAAGGGCGGGGTGGAATTGGCGATGGAGGCCGGCGACACATTCGTTGATCCCGGCGCTTCGGCGGTGGACGGGTTCGATGGCGGTCTCTCCGGGAAAATTACCGTGGTAGGGTTTGTGGATTCAGAGAAGTATGGAGAGTACGAGCTAACTTATGCGGTGGCGGACAATTCGGGCAATCGAACCGAGGCGGTGCGAAAAGTCGTGGTGAAGGACACGGTGCCCCCGTCCCTGAAGCTGCTCGGAAGCACAGATTACCAGATCACCAAGGGCCAGTTGTTCAATGAACCGGGTTACGAGGCGCTCGACCTCGTGGACGGCGTCCTGAGTTCGATGGTGGAAGTGCTTGGCCAAGTGGACACAAGCCAGGTTGGAATCTATGAACTGATTTACACCGTCAAGGACAAGGCCGGCAACGAGGCAGCGGGGCAGCGGCGGACCATCGAGGTACGGGGTGACAAGATACCGCCGGTGATCCAACTCATCGGAAGGGCCAAGGTCGTTGTGGAGGCCGGCGCGCCGTACTTGGATGTAGGAGCCACGGCGCTGGACCGGCTTGACGGGGACGTGACGGATTTGTTGATCGTGGATAACCCAGTGGACGGCATGGTGCCGGGCGACTACGTCATCACCTACAACGCGGTTGATCGGGACGGCAACACGGCGGAGTCAGCTCAGCGAAAGGTCATCGTTCAGGACACGATGCCGCCCGTGTTAAGCCTCTTGGGCGACCTAACCGTGGTGCTCGAGGTAGGCGAGCCGTTCGTTGATCCGGGCTACGAGGCATCGGACTCACTTGAGGGCGACCTCGCTGGCCAAGTGGAGGTGCAGCACAGCATCAACGTGGAGAAGACCGGGCAGTACATTGTCGTTTACAACGTGTCCGACTCGTCGGGGAACGCCGCGACCGAGGCGAGTCGGATCGTCATGGTGGGTGACACGGGATCGCCGATCATCCGGCTCATCGGTGATTCGACCATTGTGATGAATGGAGGCGGGGAATATGTCGACTTCGGGGCGAGCGCCGAGGATCAGGTGGACGGCGATCTGACCGGGAGCATCGTGGTGTCCAACCCAGTGGACGTCTTCAAGGCGGGCACGTATCAGGTGACCTACGATGTGGAGGACACGCAGGGCAATCCGGCTCTGCAGGTGATCCGCACCGTCATTATCGAGGATCATGTGCCGCCGCTGATTGAGTTGATCGGGAACGCGGAACTGGAGACGCAGGCCGGCTATGAATTCACCGATCCCGGTGTCAAGGCCACGGACAACCTGGACGGCAATCTGGCCACACGGTTGATCACGGACAGCACGGTGAACTCGAAAGTCCCAGGGGACTACTCCATCAAGTATCTGGTGGAGGATCGCGTCGGCAACAAGGCCGAGATGAAAGTCCGAACCGTCCATGTTGTGGACACTGAAGGCCCGGCAATCTCGCTGAAAGGCGAGTTGGCGATGCAGGTTGAGGCGGGGGACAGCTACGAGGAGCCGGGGGCGTCGGCCTCTGACCGAGTGGAGGGAGATCTGTCGGTAGCGGTGAAGGTGAGCGGTGCAGTCGATACCAGCGTGGTCGGCACCTATGAAATCCGGTACGAGGCACAGGACAGCCGGGGCAACGTGGGCAAGTCGGCGGTGAGGCAGGTCGCCGTGACAGACACGACCCCGCCGGCTGTAAAGCGCATCGAGCCGCTACAGGTACTCGAGGGCAAGCCGCTGCAAATTGTCGTGTCGGCGAACGACAACGGCCGCGCTGACAGCCTTCTGAATTATGCGTTGAGCGGTGCGCCCGAGGGCATGAGCCTGGTGCAGGCCACGCAGTCCATCGAGTGGACACCGTCGGAGGAGCAGGGGCCGGGCGTGTACCGGTTCGATGTGGTGGTGTCGGACGGCGAACTGGAGACCGTCCGTGGAGTGATGATCGAGGTGGAGGAAGTCAACGCGCCGCCGGTGGCGCTGGAGGCGGCGGTGGTTGCCACAGAGGACGGGCAGGTGAAGATACAACTCGAGGGGACGGACATCGAGAACGCGGCGCTGACGTTCCGGGTGGTTGATCTGCCGCAGAGTGGCCAACTCGCCGGCTCCGGTAGAAACTTGAGCTACGTGCCGGCGAAGGACTTTAACGGGCAGGACGGCTTCACGTTTGTCGTGAGCGACGGTGAACTCCAGTCGGCATCGGCGAAGGTGAGCATCACGGTCGAGCCGGTGGAGGATGCCCCGCAGATCACGGTCGTGAACAACCTGATCGGCGCCCATGAGGATGAAACCTACACGGTCAGCCACGGCGCATTGCTGGAGGCGTCGGACGCGTACGACGCTGACGGCGATGCGCTGACATTCTTGATCGCGAAGGTGTCCAGCGGAACGCTGCTCGATGCCGACGGGAAGCCGTTGGCCAAGGCCGCCCTCGCCTCGGGCGACTCGGTGAACTGGCTGCCTCCGGCTGATGTGCACGGGTCGATGGAGGCGTTCTCGGTGTTGGTTGCTGATGAGCTTGGCCAATCGGAGCGACTGGCGTTGGTGACAATTGAAGTGGAGAGTGTACCGGATGATCCGGCGATGAAGTGGGCCAAGCCGGAGAGGATTGTTTATGGGACAGCGCTTGGCCAAGCGCAGTTGAACGCCGCAGCAGATGTGCCGGGCGTGTTTGAGTACAAACCCGCACCGGGTGCGGTGCTCAAGGCAGGCAACGGCCAGTCGCTGAAGGCCAAGTTCACTCCGGATGATACCGCCGAATATAATGTCATGGAGGCCCGTGTGACGATCGACGTCGCCTTGGCCAAGTCGGAGGTGTCGTGGTTCAATCCAGGTGATGTCGACGCGGGCACGGAGCTGAGCGAAGTTCAGCTCAACGCGACGGCGGGTGAGCCGGGTCAGTTCGAGTATGAACCGCCTGTCGGGACGATCCT
>DASCOW010000496.1:0-3330 GCA_036012205.1 Verrucomicrobiota bacterium | reverse complement strand
TCGACCGGCAGGGACGCAATCCGCCGCCGCTCACCAGCAATGGCTACCTCTACGTGCAGGGCGACAACCGAATCTGGGGGCAGGACGCCTTCAACGGGACAATCCTCTGGAACTACGAGTTCCCCAACGAATTGCGCCGCGTCAACACGCCGCGCGACGGCAGCAACATGTGCGCGGACGACTCGTCGCTGTTCGTCGCGATGCGCAACCGCGCCTACCGGTTCGACAGCCAAACCGGGCGACTGCTTCGGAGTTTCCCGGTGATCAACTCCGACACCACCAACTGGGGCTATATCGCCAACGATGGTGCACTGCTCTTCGGCGGCGGCACCAAGCCCGGCTCCCAGTACACGAAATTCAACGGCACACCGTACTGGTACGACTCCACCGGCACCCAGGACACGGCCAAGGTTTGCAGTGAAAACCTGTTTGCAATCGACAAGCAGACCGGCCTGAAAAAGTGGGAGTATCGCGGCGGCAAAATCATCAACACCACAATCGCGATTGGTGACGGGCGGATCTACTTCGTTGAGTCCAACTCATCGAGCCTACGGAACGAACCGACGAGCCGTATCGACTCGAGCAGCCTGTGGTCAAGCCTGCGACTTGTTGCGCTGAACCAGCAGACCGGCACGAAGGCCTGGAGCAAGTCCATCACCGTTGAAAAGTCGCCCTACCCCGTGGTGTTCTTCCTCGCGCAGGCCAAAGATCGGCTGATCCTCAGCTACACCACCAGCCGTTATTACGTGGACGGCTTTTCCTCCCGCACCGGAAGCAAGGTGTGGTCAAAGAACCACTCGTGGAACCGCGACCACCACGGCGGGCACATGTACCATCCGGTGATCGTGAATGATGCGGTGCTCGTTGAGCCGTACGGCTACCGCCTGTCCGACGGTGCCACCGTCCATCGCGGGCTACCGTCGCGCGGCGGTTGCAGCACGATGTCCGCCTCGCACGACACAGTGCATTACATCAACTGGGATTACGACAAGGGCTCGATGTATTTTTGGGACGTGAAAACCAACCGACGCCGGTTGATGGTCGGCTCGCGGTCGAGTTGCTGGCTCTCGCTCGTCTCCGGCAATGGCATGATTCTCTCACCAACGGCCAGTTCCGGCTGCCGCTGCCGCTACCCCATCCAGACCTCAATCGGCTTCATGAGACAATGACAACGCGCCACATACGACGACTGCTCGGCTTGGCGATTGCACTCGCCTGGGCAGACGCCTGCCCAATCGCCGCTGACTGGCCGGCATACCGGCACGACAACCAGCGCAGTGCCATCACCGCCGAGACACTCAAACTGCCGTTGAACAGGCTCTGGCAAATGATCCCAGCCCAGCCGCCCTCCCCCGCCTGGGCCAAACCTGCCAAGTTTGATTTTTACGTGTCGCCCCAGTCCCGCAAGCCCCTCGTGCATCGCCTGGCCTACGACCACGCATACCATGCCACCGCCGTTGGCGACCAGGTGTTTTACGGTTCATCCGCCGAACACACGGTGCATTGCCTCGACGCCTACAGCGGGAAGGAAAGGTGGGTGTTTTTCACCGACGGCCCGGTGCGGTTCGCGCCGTCAATCCAGAACGATCGCGTGTACGCCGGGTCAGACGATGGTACGGCGTACTGCATTGACTGCGACACAGGCAAGCTGATCTGGAGCCACACCGCCGCCAGCGAGAAAAACAAGCTCGTTCCCAACGACGGCCGACTGGTCTCGCCGTGGGGTGTTCGCAGCTCGATTGCAGTGGACAACGGCACCGCCTACTTCACCTCCGGCTTTTTTCCGCATGAAGGAGTTTACATGAGTGCCGTGGATGCCCTAACCGGCAAGACCATCCAAAGCCAACACTGGAAAATCAGCCACCTCAACAAGGGTTCGTTTCAGGGCTACATGCTGCTCTCCGACTCGCGCATTTATATGCCGGGCGGCCGCAGCACCCCTTTTTACTTCGAGCGCCGTACCGGCAAGCTGCTCGGACATTTTGCCAAGGGCAGCGGGATGGGCTCGTACGCGCTGCTAGCCGAAAATCGGATCTTTCACGGCCCGGCTGACCGCAGCGGCGGCGTGCTCACCGAGGCCAGTCTGTCCGGCGATCAAATGGCCTCACATACGGACGCGCTCGACATGATTGTCGTTGCCCGGTCGATGTTCCTGCTCACCTCAAACAAGGTGGCCGCGATGACGCGCAACAGCCGACGGGTGCTCTGGGACCAATCTGTCGAAGAGGGCAACGTGCTGGCTCTGGCCGGCAGGACGCTCTTTGTCGGCAGCCGAGACAGGGTCAGCGCCTTCAACGCCACCGATGGCAAGGCGCTCTGGAGCGGCACGGTGCCAGGCCAGGCGCTGGGCCTTGCCGTAGCCAACGGCGCGCTGCTGGTCAGCACCGACACCGGCGCGATCGTCAGTTTCGGCCAGGCTTCCGACCAGCCCAGCGCATGGATTTTGTATTAAAATGGAAACTATCAAAGCGATCACATTTGACCTTTGGGACACCCTGGTCGTTGACGACTCGGATGAGGCCAAGCGGGTAGAGCAAGGCCTGCGCTCAAAATTCGACGAGCGCCGGCACCTGCTTTGGGAGGCTCTGAATGATACCGAGCCAATCGGCCTTGAGACGGTTCGCCTCGCGTACAACGTCGGCGACGCAGCGTTCAACAAGGTTTGGAAGGACCACCACATCACGTGGCCGATCGAGGATCGGTTGCGGGTTATTCTCAAAGGACTTGACCGTAAACTGCCGGAGGCTGCGTTCAGCGCCGTCGTCCGGACGCACGAGGAGATGGAGGTCGACATACCGCCAGACGCCATGCCGGGCGCGGCGCCAGTTCTCGAGCGCTTAGCCAAGCGCTACAAGCTTTGCATCGTCTCCGACGCCATCGTATCGCCGGGGAAGTGCCTGCGGCAACTGCTGGAGAACCACGGCTTGGCCAAATCGTTCAGCGGATTTGCCTTCTCCGACGAGGTCGGCCACAGCAAGCCGCACCGCTCGATGTTCGACTCGGCGGCGAGGCAACTCGACGTTGAGATCGACGAAATGCTGCACATCGGCGATCGCGATCACAACGACGTCAAGGGCCCGCAGCAACTTGGCATGAAGGCGATCCTGTTCACCGCCTCACGCGACGTGGACAAGGCAAACACCACCGCTGACGCGATCTGCGAGTCGTTCGACGAACTGGAAGCCGCGATCGACCGACTCAACACCTAGCGACCCATGTTAGGAAGGACGAGGTGATTGATCCAGTTTCGCACCTCCACGGTGCGTAGCGACTCGTCCATCACGTCGGGCTTGATATCAAGCATCGTGGCAATGTCGTCCCGAGACGGAT
>DASCOW010000495.1:0-4051 GCA_036012205.1 Verrucomicrobiota bacterium | reverse complement strand
CAGCTGAAGAGGAAGCTCCAGCTGAAGAGGAAGCTCCAGCTGAAGAGGAAACCAAAGCGGACGAGTAACTCGGTGTCCCTTAATTGTTTTTGCAACCGGGCGGAATTATCCGCCCGGTTTTTTGTTGGCCTTGCGCTTGGCCAAGCGGTCGACTCTCGACTTTCAACAGTCAAGCGGCCATAACACGCGGCGTTTTATGGACATCATTGAGGAACTGGAATGGCGTGGCTTGGTCTCCGACTGTACGGATCGGGACGGCTTGGCCAAGCGCCTGGACGATGGGGCCGTGACGCTGTACTGCGGTTTCGATCCCACGGCCGACAGCCTGCACATCGGCAGTTTGGTGCCACTGCTGGCCCTGCGCCGGTTTCAGCAGTTTGGCCACAAGCCGATCGTCGTTGCCGGCGGTGCGACCGGTTCGATCGGTGATCCCAGCGGCAAGAGTGACGAGCGTCAACTCCTCTCTCACGAGCAGCTGAAGGCCAACATCAAGGGGGTTAAAAAACAGTTGGCCAGCTTTCTCGATTTCGACAGCGGAGCCAGCGCGGCCTTGCTAGTCGACAACGCCGACTGGACCGTCCCGCTCTCGTTCCTCGACGTGTTGCGTGACGTCGGCAAGCATTTCAAGGTCAACGCCATGGTGGCTAAGGAGAGCGTGCGCGCGCGAATGGAGGATCGCGATGTCGGTATCAGCTTCACCGAGTTCAGCTACATGATTCTGCAGGCGATTGACTTCGATCACCTGTTTAAGCAGAATGAGTGCGAACTGCAAATCGGAGGGAGCGACCAGTGGGGCAACATCACCGCCGGCATCGATCTCATCCACCGCCGGCAAAAACGCCAGGCATTCGGCCTAACGCTGCCGCTCATCACCAACGCCGACGGGACGAAGTTCGGCAAGACTGAGGCCGGTGCTGTGTGGCTCGACGCGGACCGGACGAGCATCTATCAGTTTTACCAGTATTGGGTTCGGGTCGATGACCGCGACGTGGTCCGGTACCTGAATTTTTTCACCTTCCTGCATCGGGACGAGATCGAAGCTCTGGCCAAGCAACACGAGGATCAGCCGCATGCACGCATAGCCCACAAGGCGTTGGCCAAGGAGGTCACCACCCTGGTACACGGCGATGCGGCGGTCACCGAGGTCATCCGTGCCAGCGAAATTTTGTTCGGCGGCGAGCTCGACGGCATTACCGAGGCGACGTTTCGGGAGATCGCCGGCGAGGTCCCGACGCACGAAATTTCGCTGGCCTGTTTTGGAGGCGAGGGGCTTTGGCTGCCGGAGTTGTTGCACGCCGCCGGCTTGACCCAGTCACGTGGTCAGGCACGCAAAGACGTCAAAGGTGGCGGTGTGTACGTGAACAATCGACGCATCGACGACGAGCAGCACAAGCTGCAATCTGGAGACCTGTTATTCGGCAAATATCTGCTGTTGCGCCGGGGCAAACGCAACTACGGCGTTGTTTTGGCAGGGTAGCTTGGCTACGTTCGCTGCCGAAATGGAACAGGTCATGAAAGTCCTGGGCGATGGACGGGTGCCGCACAGTGCGGGGCTGGACTGGTACGTGGCCCACGTGCGGCCGCGCTGCGAAAAAAAACTCGTCGAGCACGGCCGAATCTACGATTTCTCAACCACCCTTCCGACCTACGAAAGTACAAAGAAATATCGTGGCAAGGTGGTGACCTTTCAAAAACCACTGTTTCCCGGCTACGTGTTTTTGCAGTTAAACCGAGAATCCTGGAATATCGCGATGAAGAGCGACTACGTCGCCAATATGCTGCAAGTCCATGACCAGGAGGAGTTTAGAGAGCAGCTTGGTGACATTCTCTTTGCCCTTGAGCAAAAGGTGGAACTCCGTCTCGAGCCGACGATCGAGGTGGGTAGCCGGGTGTTGCTCAAGTCCGGTCCGCTGCAGGGGCAGGAGGGCTGGGTGGAGGATCGGTTTGGGATGACCACGGTTCTGTTGAGGCTCGATTTCATTGGCCAAGCTGTAGCTATCAAGGTGGAGGCCAGCATGCTGGAGTTGATCTGAGCGCAACTCAGGACTCGCTTTCCAGCCAATCCGGTGGCAAGTTTTTCTCCTCCGATGTCCGCAGCAAAAAAAGCTCCCAAGCGCACCGGGATTCTGGCTGGTGGAAACTGGATTATCGATCAGGTAAAGATGATCGATGTGTATCCGCAGCGGGAACAATTGGCCACCATCACCGGAGCCACCATCACCGGCACTGGGGGGTCGCCGTACAATCTGCTCGTCAACTTTTCCAAGCTCGGCGCCAATATCCCACTCGCCGCTGCCGGCTTGGTTGGCAAGGACGTTTTTGGCGACTTGATCCTTGCGGATTGCGCCAAGCACAAGATCGACACCAAGCACCTCAACGCCACCTCCGCTGCGCCGACCTCCTACACCGATGTCATGACCGAGACCAAGGGAGGCAATCGGACTTTTTTTCACAATCGCGGCGCCAACGCACTCTGGGGCGGTGGCGATCTGGATTTCAAAAAAACCAAGGCCCGGTTTTTCCACCTCGGCTATCTGCTTCTGCTCGATGAACTGGATGGCACAGACAAAAAGCACGGCACCAAGGCGGCCAAGCTGCTCGCCGCTGCGCAAGCAGCAGGGCTGCGGACCAGCATCGACGTCGTAAGTGAGGACAGCGACCGCTTTGCTAAGATCGTCACTCCGGCACTGCAATACACCGATTACTGCATCCTGAACGAAATCGAGGCCGGCAAGACGGCCGGCTTCAAGATCCGGCAGGACGACGGCAAGCTGGACACCGTGGCGCTGCGGCATGCCGCCGGAGCGCTGCTGCAAATGGGTGTTGGCGAGCTGGTGGTCATCCACTTTCCCGAGGGCGGCTTTGTGCGCACGCGCAAGGGCGAGGACGTGCTGCAATCCTCATTGCGCATCCCGTCAAGGGACGTTGTCGGTGCCGCCGGGGCGGGTGACGCCTTCTGCACCGGCATGCTGCTTGGCCTGCATGAAGAGTGGGATTTGACTAAGTGTCTTGAGACGGCTGTCTGCGCTGCCGGCGCCTGCCTCTCCGAGGCCTCCTGCACCGGCGGGATGAAGTCGCTCCACAGTGTGCAGGCCTTGGCCAAAAAATATAAATTTCGGCCCAGGCTCGAGCCGGAGTATTGACGAAAAACGCCCCGCTTGGCCAAGCGGGACGCTCAATAAATAACATCGTTTGCGTCGGACTATTTGTTTACGCGCTCCATGTATTTCCCCTCGCGCGTGTCCACCTTCAGCCGCTCGCCGTTCTTGATGAAGAGCGGAGCCTGTATGGTTTTGCCGGTCTCGAGAGTGACGGTTTTCATCACGTTCGTTGTGGAATCGCCTTTTACGCCCTCCGGCGCATTAGTCACGGTGAGAACTACGCTTGACGGCAGCTCCAGTACGGCCGGGTTGCCCTCAATGAACGTGATCTGGACCGGGCAGTTTTCGACCATGTAATCTACCGCATCACCGACGAGATCGGGTGTTGCAGTCATAGGTTCGTAGGTGTCGGGATCTGTGAAAACGAAGTCATCGCCGTCACGATAGCTGTACTCCATCTTGCGGCTATCGAGCGGAATCACGTCGACTTTCTCAGTCGAACTGAAACGTGTATCAAATGATTTGCCAGTGCGAATGCTGCGCAGCGTGGCTTGCACAAATGCACGCGTCTTTGGGGGGGTGCGGTGATGGCACTCCAGCACGACGGCTACCTCGCCCTTGAGCTTGACGGCCATTCCTTTGCGAAGATCGTTTCCTGAAGGCATGATTAAGAATTCGTTTATTTCAAACGGCGCGCGAACGTAACGAATCTCGTCCTGATTTCAAGCTCGTAATTAAATTATGGTCAGTAACCCGCTACTTGCGTGGGTCGTTCTTGAAACGGAACGGAAGCTTGCCGGTGATGGCGCTGCTGGTTATGGAGGGACACCAGAATTTCTCGACATGTTGCACGACAAGATCTGTGCCTTCGAAGTGGCTGACGAACGGATGCTTCTTGGGATTGTACATTGTATCAGTCATGTCGCGCATGAGTACGACGTTTTTGCCGA
>DASCOW010000494.1:0-1837 GCA_036012205.1 Verrucomicrobiota bacterium | reverse complement strand
CACTATTTCGAAGGAAACCGACGACTTGGGCAGTGTCATAGACATGGTGGGTAAGCGTAAGATTTGTTATGTTGGCCACAGCATGGGGGGCGCGGTCGGTGTCAGGCGTGCCGCCAGTGACTCACGGATAGGCGCGCTGATTTCGCTCGCTGGCATGGTGCACACGGAGGAGTTTGCTCGGCGCGAGTTCGGCGAAGAGACGCCGGATGCCGGGTGCATGTGGGAGGAGCAGAGCTGCCCGCTTTCCAGCACGTTCATGAATGACATGGTGGCAATCCACTCGGTTGTCGATCTTGGTGCGCAAATTAGTGTGCCATGGCTACTCGTACACGGTACGGAGGATGACGTGGTGCCGATTGGCGACTCCCGGGACATCTTCGCCAAGGCCACGAACTCGCCGGAGTTTTTTGAGATCGACGGAGCTAATCACGTCTTCAGCGATGACGCCCTCCCGGTGATGGTTGGCAAAGTCGCGGGGTGGGTGAAGGCGCAGGCTGGTTGATTATTTTTTCGCCGCAAGCACCGAGGGCAGCGCCCACAGCACCGCACCCAAGGCGGCGCTGTACGCGATGGAGGACAACCAGCCGAAGTCGTTCACGGGTGGGAAGCTCATCCATAGCAGTGATAGCGAAAAGCTGATCAGAATCAGGCTCGTGCAGAGAATGGCCGGGCCCTTGGCTTCGAGCGCCTTGGCCAAGGCGGCGCTCGGGTCGGCGCCCTGTTGCTTAAGCTGGAGCCAATGCGTGATGAGATGCACCGCATCGTCGATCCCGATGCCGAGTGCTAACGCGCCCACCATCACCGTGACGGAGTTCAACGGCACCTGAAATCCGGCAGCAACGATCGCCAACAGGCCAAGCGGCCCGAGGCTGATCCCCAGCGCGATCGCCGCCAGTGACCACGTGCGCCACAGCAGCACCATCGTCGCGAACATGGTGGTGATGGTAAATGCGAGGCTGCCGAGTTGCGCGTTGACAATCTCCTCGTCAGCCCTGAGCACGGTGTGCAACCCGGCCTGGGCGGAGACGCTAACCCCTTCCGGCATGATCTCCTTCGCGCGTTGCTCAACGGACTCGATCAAGTACACAAAATCGCTGCTTGGCACGTCGGTCGTTCGCAGCACGAGATGCGCGGATTGTTGTGCCTCATCGCTGAGTGCCTGGAGGAACGGGTAGCCGGTGGCGTTCAGTGCGAGGACAAAAATGTTCAAGGTAAGCGCGTTGCCTGGGAGTGTCAGTTTGCCGGAATTGTCACCCTGCCAGATGCTGTTCATCATCGCCATCAACGAGGCGTATGAATACGTGCTGGTGAATCCTCCAGTGCTTTCGGCAAAATTCTGAACCGATTGCAGGTTGCGCAGGAACTCCAGTCGGTTGATGCCGCCGGGCTTGCCAGTGTCGAAGTCCATTTGCACGATGTTGATGCCGCCCATTCGCTCGTCCATCATCTCCGCCATTTGTCGCGTGTGACTTTTCGGCGAGAGAAACTGAACCGCGCGAATGTCGATATTCAACTGCTTGGCGGCGGGGAGTGCTGCAACCAAAACAGCCGCGCCGAGCACACCCGCAGCCCAGCGCCTCGCCTTCGTTGCTTGTCCAAGCCGGGCGAAAAAAGAATGTGATTTGATTTGTTTTAAAACTTTGGGGTTGAGTTGGATAGCACTTGGCCAAGCGCGAAGGCCGAGTTTCAGCAGGGAGAGGCCCGGGCCAAATGACCAACCGAAAATAATCGCTACTCCAAGCGTGCCGGCGATCCCGAAATTCCGCACCTGAGACACGTCGCACACCGCCAAGGAACCCAGCCCGATAGCGGTGGTGATGGCCGCAAACAGGCTTGG
>DASCOW010000493.1:0-2245 GCA_036012205.1 Verrucomicrobiota bacterium | reverse complement strand
GCCATCACCGTCATTAAAAACGACACGCTGCGGATCGTTTCGCCGATTGTCATCCCGCTCATTCGGTTGATCACCCAAAAACCGCTGTCGTTCATCCACGGAAACGGCTTTGAGCCGCAGCCAATCGCCATCGCTAAATAGACCGGATGGAACGGCAGTGTCGCCGCCATCCCGGCGAAAATGCCCACCGAGGTGATCATCGAAACCGTCGCCGAGCCCTGCGCCGTGCGCACCACCGCCGTCACTAAAAACGCCAGCGGCAAAACAAGCAGTCCGGTGATTTCAAAATCCGCCGCCAAGCCGCCGATGCGCGCCGCGATGTTCGTCTGCTGCAGCATCGCCCCGAACGACGCGCCGGCCGCCGTGATCAAAATCACCACCCCGCCGCTGGCCAAGGCCGATTGCACCGAGTCGAAGAGTGCCTGCTTGTCACCCCGTTTTTGCATCGCCAACAAGCCAAGCGCCACCGCCGCCGAAATAATCAGTGCGATGTTTTTGTCGCCGGCCAGGCTCAAAAAACTGGCCAAGCCAGCAGGCGGGTCGGCGATGAGCTTTTGAAGAATGGTGTTGCCGGCGATTAGCACGATCGGCAATAGCACCGGCAACAATGACAGGCCAAGCGACGGCAGCGATTTGTCGTCGCGCTGTGCTATCTCCTCCAGCTTGGCCAAGGGCAAATCAGCCGAGTCGCGCAACGGCACCCGCCACTTGTCGTGCCGGTTGACGAACTTGGCATAAACATAACCAGTCACGCACGCCACCGAACCGACCACCAGCCCCATCATGATCATCAGGCCAGGGTCGACGTCGAGTTGAACAGCCACGAACAGCGGCCCCGGCGTCGGCGGCACCAGTGAATGTGCCATCGTCGCACCGGCCACGATCGTCATGATGTACAGCCCATAGTTTTCACGAAATCGCATTGCTAGCGCCTTGCCAAGCGGAATCATCAGATAGAAAACCGTGTCAAAAAAAACCGGTGTACCCAGTAAAAATCCACTTCCGGTGAAAGCCAGCGGAGCGCGTTTCTCGCCGAGTAGCCCGAGTGCTGAGCGGATGATCCGTTCCGCACCACCGCTCGCCAAAAGGCATTTGCCAATGATCGCTGCCATAGCAATGAGAATTCCCAAGCTACCGCATGCCTTCCCAAACGCGCCCGTCACTCGGGTAATCACTGGCTGCGCTGCCGTGTGCTTGGCCTTGGTTTGGTGCAACTCTTGAACCAAGATGGTTAGGTTTGAATCGTCTTGGGCAAGGCGGCTGCTTGCCTGTTTACGGATGTCTTTTTCGATCCGGGTATCATTCATCACCGACCGATTGATGCCATCCGGCGTTGCCAACGAACCCACCACCAGCGCACCAACGATCAACGCCACGAACGCATGCAAACGCAGCCATAGAACTCCGCTAATTACCACGGCCATTCCAATCAAAAGAACAATCAGCGGATCCATTTTAGTTTAACTTGGTTGATCGCTCTCAACCCACTTTACGCTGTGGTCGCCCGTCACAGCCACCGTCTCCGGCGGTGAGTCGATTTTGAAATAAGACCACGGCCCGGGAATGAACGGGTATTTCTCGACGATACTCTCGTCCACTTCGATACCCAGCCCCGGCCCGTCGGGCAAGACTAGATAACCGTCTTCCATCGCAAGCTGTTCCCTGAGAATTTCATCTGCTGCGGGAAACGGATACATCCCTGGGCGGCCGTCGTTCGAGTAGCAGGGGAACTCCAGCCATTCGACAACATCCTCCTCCCAGCAAATGCCGAGGTGCGCGGCAGCAAGCACTTCCAAATTGGTGCCCCAACTGTGAAACGCAAACCGAAGGCCATGATGCTTAACCTTCTCAAAGATGCGGTGGCCCATCGCAAAGCCGCCTTGGCAGCAGACATCCATCTGGATGAAATCGGCGCAGCCCTTGTCGAACAAGTCCATGAATCCAGCCTCGTCCGGTTCGTGTTCTCCGGTGGCAATGGGGAACTTCGCAGCCTCCTTCAGTCGCACGTACGCCTCATGATCCTCGGGCGGCAAAGGCTCCTCAAGCCATGTCGGCTGATACTCCGCCATCGAATTGGCCAAGTCTAAAATCGTCTCTGGTGAATACGTCTTATCACCCATACGCCACCAAGAATGCGCGTCGATCATCAAACCAACATCCGGCCCGATCGCAGAACGCATTTGCCGCACCGTTTCCAAATCCGCATTAGGCCCGCGGGACGGCCGCATCTTGTATGCGGGGAAAC
>DASCOW010000492.1:0-1739 GCA_036012205.1 Verrucomicrobiota bacterium | reverse complement strand
GCTCGTTGGGGTGGTGATGGCAACGCGCACAGTCCATCCGCACACCGAGCAGCACTTGGCTGAATAGCGTCGTCAGCGTCGCCGGCTCGCGGCGTGTTCGGTAAATGACTGCCGGCCCGATCTTGTGCGTACTGCCCTTGGCCGTGAGGATTTCGCGCACCATTTGGTCGTACGGCTTGTTGGCAACGAAACATTCGCGAACCCAGTTGTCGATCGTGTACGCGCTCTTGAGCCCAACGCGAGCGATGTTCGGCCGAAACAAGTCGCCCCAGCGATTGGCCCATGTGTCAGCGTAGGCTGGGTCTTCGAGCAGGCGGTCGATCAGCTTGACCCGCTTATCCGGCGATTCGTCAGCTAGAAAACGCCGCACTTCGCCCTGCTCCGGCAAAAGGCCAATGACGTCGATAAAGGCGCGTCGCATAAACTCTGAGTCGCTGCAAAGATTGCTGGGCAACAGTCCCAGTTTCTGAAAACGTGCATAGGCAAAGCTGTCGATGAAATTATTGCGCGGCAACCCGTCATACACCGTGTCACTGAACTGCCGATCCGTTGGTACGGTGATTCTCACCCGGGCCACCTCGCCCATGTAGCGCACGACAATGATCCCCTCACCACTCAGCGTGCCAACACGGACCAAACCGGACTCATCCACTGCGGCGATCTCTTTCTCGTTCGACGAAAAACCGGCAAGATGAGTCACGTCACTCGTTGAGCCGTCGCTGAACCGGGCGGTGACAACCAACTGCTGCTCTGCCGACTTGAGGTAACGCTGCTCTTCCGGGTAAACCGACACGCCGGCCAAATCAGGTTCGTCCGGCAGTTGGTAAATCATTCCCTGCGAAATCCAGTCGTGAATAATCCGGTAAAACGGCGAGTCTTCCTCGATCTGCTCCCCTCCCTCATGTTCGACACTCAAGGTCGGTTTTTGCAGAATCAAACTCTCCGCCGGAAACGCGGGGAAAACACGGCGCCCCCGTTCGTCCTTTACAATTTCCCGGTAGTCAGCCGCCGGGTCGAATGAAAAGATTGATAGCGTAAATCCGTTTTGCCCCATTGGCTTGGCATGACAACCGGCCTTGGTGCAACCCGCCCGCCCGAGCACCGGCAGCACGTCCCTCAGAAAACTCAACCGCTCACCGCTTGGCTTCGCCTTAACAAGCACATCCACGCCGACCGCCTGCCCTCCAGCCTCAACACGCACCTTGGCCAAGCCCTCGCTCTCCGCCCGAATAACCCCGCCCGTGACAGACACGATCGAGGGATCATTGCTGCTGAACAGTGCCTCTCTGGTCAGGTCGCGGACCAAGCCAGTGGACATTTGCTGCTGCACGAGCAACTGCTGCCGCCCCTTGACCACCAAGTTGATCTCCGCCGGATGAACGGAGATCAGCTCTGCCTCCTGCCCAAAAGCAAGAGAGAACAGACTACTCGACCAAACAGTCAACAAGCCCCGCGCAAATGATCGGTTGACAGAAAAACAATTCACACCTAGTTGGCGGGAACCTATGCCAGCCCCACCTGTATTGCAACCGTCAGTTTGACCTGAGTTTGCGCGCAGAAACGCCGCGCTTGACCCGCCCAAGCCGGATACATTACGTTTCCCGTCCCTTGGTGGTGGCCGTAGTTCAATGGTAGAGCCCCAGATTGTGATTCTGGTTGTTGCGGGTTCGAGTCCCGTCGGTCACCCCATATCTTCTTTTTCGATTCAAAAACCCGCCTGTTAAGGCACTGATATTGTC
>DASCOW010000491.1:0-1135 GCA_036012205.1 Verrucomicrobiota bacterium | reverse complement strand
CCTTTGTGGAGCACCCAAAGGCCCTTGCCGCAGTTGCGGCGGCGCTCGATCCCCAACATTCGGCCCCGGTTAACGTCCGTGCAATTGCCGCCAATCGTCGCCTCGGCACCATCGCCTCCGCCAAGCGCATCTCCGGTTTCCTAGCCACTCCAAATCTGGGTCGCGCTCTACGTGTTGAAGCGCTTTACGCCCTCCAATCCTGGCCGCAGGCATCGACACTGGATCCAATAGACGGGCGTTATTTTCCCATTCCAGCGGGTGACCTGGACACGCTCAGTGCGGCGATTGGCCCTGAAATCTGGTCTTTGGCAAATGACGCTGACGACAAGGTTTCGCGACGAGCCATCGCGGTATTACAGAGCATCAAGCCGAACAAGGCACAACGGGATCAAGTGGCTGGCTTCGTATTGGACGAAGGACAACGGAGCGCCGTGCGCAAGGCATGGCTGCGCTGGCTAAGGAAACAGGATCTCTCCCTGTTTACTTCGGTCGGTGTCAAGGCCCTGTGCTCCAAGTCTACTGAACTTCGCATGGTCGCCGCGCAGGAGTTGACGGGGGCCAAACAGGGCAGGTCTGCCGTCAATAGCTACCTGCTGGCGACACTTAAAAATTCCGATGACACCGTTGAACTGCAGCTGGCGATCAAAATGGTGCCAAGGCTGCCGTCAAAGAAGTCGATCATCGAACAACTCGTCAAGGAACTGATCGCGGGGAGAATCGCCCCGGATATCCAGCTGGAAGTCCTCGAAACCGCCACCACTGCCACGCGTGACTACACGGGGCTCAAGTTGCAGTTGGAGCAGTATCAAAATTCCATTAACAAGGAGGATGTCATGACCCGCTATGGCGTTGCCCTGGAGGGCGGTAACGCCGAAAAAGGTCGTGGTATCTTTTTCGGCCACGCACAGGCCCAATGCTCGAAGTGTCATGCGTTGAAACAGATCGACAAACAGGTTGGGCCGAGCTTGGAGGGCATCGCCAAACGCCATTCGCGCAAATATCTGCTCCAGTCCATCGTCGATCCACAGGCCGAAATCGTCCCCGGTTACGGGATCGTCACAGTGCAACTCACGGACGGGCGCACGGTCAGTGGTACGTTGATGAGCGAGGGTGATAACGGCATAAGCATCAATCT
>DASCOW010000490.1:0-1125 GCA_036012205.1 Verrucomicrobiota bacterium | reverse complement strand
CCATCAAGCAGCGTATCATGAGTCGGCACGGCCACTTGGCCAATACCGCCGCCGCTGAGGCTGTTGAGACTTTGGCCAACGGCACGCTCCGAAACATCGTGCTGGGACATTTGAGCCGTGACTGCAATACTCCCGAAATCGCGAGGGCAGTCGTTGCTTCGAGACTTGGCCAGGCCGGGATCGATAACCTGCGAATCAACGTCTCTACTCAGGCGGAGACGACCAAGACTATCACGCTTTGAGTCGGCGCTTGGCCAAGTGGGGAGTTACTTCTTTTTCTGCGGCCAACGGCGCAGGCCGTTATGCAGCCAAAGCTGCCACACCATCCAGACGGCCTCGCGGACGATTTTACCGCTCATCTTCGAGGTGCCAATGAAGCGGTCGGTGAAAATGATTGGCACCTCGGCGACCTTGTGGCCGCCTCGCCACAGGATGTGCGTCAACTCAACCTGAAAGCTGTAGCCGTTGGCTCGCACACGATCGAGGTCGATCGACTCCAGCGCACCCCGGCGAAAGCACTTGAAGCCGCCGGTCGGATCGGTGAACGGCATGCCGGTGATGATCTGTACATACTTGGCTGCTGTGAGACTGAGCAGCAAGCGACTGATTGGCCAGTTGATCACGCGGATACCCTCGCAGTAACGCGATCCCAGCACGAGGTCGGCATCCTCCGAGTTCGCGCGCTCGATGAATCGTGGAATCTCGTCCGGGTCGTGCGAAAAATCGCAGTCCATCTCAAAGATAAATTCGTAATTGCGCTTGAGCGCCCACGCGAACCCGGCGCAGTACGCGCGGCCAAGACCATCCTTCTCGCGCCGGTGCAGCACATGCAGACGTTCGTTCAACTTGGCTAGGTCGTCGCCGATATCGCCGGTGCCGTCGGGGGAGTTGTCGTCCACAACCAGCACTTCCAACGCCGGTTCCATCGCCAGCAACCGCGATGCCATTGGGCGCAGGTTGTCCGCCTCATTGAACGTCGGGAGAATGATCAGCGTGTTGGGCATGTTAGATTGGCTTGCCGTCAATCAGGCGTCGGATGCCCTGCGGATTGGCCTCCTGCAGCTCCGCCGGAAGCAGCGCGTCGGGGAAGCCTTGATAACAAACGGAGCGGGTGAAGCGATGAAT
>DASCOW010000489.1:0-4319 GCA_036012205.1 Verrucomicrobiota bacterium | reverse complement strand
ACCGCCTTGTCAAGCTGGGGGCCGGCTTAAAAACTTGGCTTCGACTGCGGCGCAAGCTTTACACGCCGATATACGGCTAGGCGACTTGCTTCGTCAGTTTTGCCAGGTTGCTTTCAAGCTGATTGCGGAAGACGTAACGATTGTGCGGGGTGATTACTACCGGTCGCTTTCCGCTTTTTCGGTACAGCACCAACATCCGGTGGCTTCCTTTTAAAGTGTTACGCCAAATTTCCGGTTTGCCTTTGAGGCGTTTTGAAATTCGGCTGATGTCGGATAACGGAATCCTGCGGAGCGAGTATCCCATCCATTCCACAACGACGGCCTTCGAACCGACGCGGAAATCAATCTTAGGCAAGGCCCAGAAAATGGTCAGCACCATTAGAAGCCAAACTCCGGGTACAGCCCAAATGATGACTCCCCAGTTTTCTGACAAAAAATCCAGTTGCACGACTTTGTGTGTTGGGCGGATGGCTAGCGCGGATCGGGGATGAACAGCGATTGGCCGATCCGCATCGTCCGCGGGTTCAGTTTTGGGTTGGCGGCGAGCACCGACGTGAGGGTGATTCGTTTTTTGGTGCCCTGACTCTTCAGTTCGGTATTGTAGGCGGCGATAATCGCCGAGATGGTTTCGCCGGATTGTACTGTGTGATTGAAGCCTTTTTGAGGAGTGGGGCTGACCTTGGGTGGCTTGGTTTTCGAGATATCTCTCGAGTTGCTCCGTATCAGCGCTTTCATTTCCTTGAGAATCAACTCCTTGTCCTGGACGCGTTTGCGATCCACTTCGCGGATGGACTTGGCCAATCCCTCGAGATCGGTACGGGTGGCGGTGGAGGGGTCCTTGTTTGCCGACTTGGTCCGGAGCAGGCGCACATCGTTGCGGAGCTTGGAGAGTTCACTTTTGAGCGCGCTGTGTGCCTCGAGCAGATCAGCCAGTTGGCTCTGCAATCGGCGATAATCCTCCCGCAATGCGCGGGTGTCGAGTGAAGTCCCTTGGCCAAGAGCGGGGGTAGACTCCAGCAGGGAAATCACAATCAAGAGCAGACTGAAACTCAACAAACGCTTCATGGCGTCAAGCTAGTCTCTCACCAGCGCCGACTCAAGCTTTTGCAAGTTTTTGGTTGCCTCCTCTTGGCCAAGCCGTCTCAATCCGCGTCGTGCATACCTTCTTCCGTTGGTTGACCAATCTGTTCCCGCTTTGGTCCGTGCTCATTGCCGTGGTGGCGTTAGCTTGGCCAAGCGCGTTTGGCTGGTACTCCGGCACAATGATCCAAATCGGGCTGGGCATCATCATGCTGGGAATGGGGCTCACGCTGACCTTTGACGACTTCCGCAGTGTGTTCGTGATTCAGTTCGCGCTGTTTGGCGGAGTGGTGCTTCAATTCGTGGTGATGCCGTTCCTCGGGTGGGCTATTGGCCATTGGATGAATCTGCCGAGAGACATGGCCATCGGCTTGGTGCTGGTTTCCTGCTGCCCCGGCGGGACCGCCTCAAACGTTGTTGCATTTCTCGCCCGGGCGAATGTCGCGCTGTCTGTCAGCATGACGGCCATCTCCACGATGCTCGCCGTGGTGCTAACCCCGTTGCTCACCATGCTTTACGTGGGTGAACGGGTGCCGGTGGATGCGCTTGGCCTGTTGCAGAGCATTTTGATCATCGTGATCCTGCCGGTTGCTGTCGGAATAGGGATCAACCATTTCTTCGGGGAGGCGGCCAAGCGAATCGCCGTTGTGTCGCCCTTTATCTCGGTGGTGTTCATCATCCTGATCGTAGGCTATATCCTTGCGCAAAACCGGGACTCCATTATTGAAAACTGGCGGACGCTGGTGGCGGCAGTGTTGTTGCTGCACGTCGGCGGCTTCGGGTTGGGCTACGCCTTGGCCAAGTTCATGCAACTCGACGAGATGTCGTGCCGCACAGTATCGATCGAGGTGGGAATGCAGAACAGCGGCTTGGGCACCGCCTTGGCAACAAAGCATTTTGCGGCGTTGCCGTTGGCCGCCGTGCCCTGCGCGGTCAGCGCCGTGACGCACTGCATTCTCGGCAGTCTTGCCGCCGGTCTGTGGCGAATGGTGAATGCCAAGCCGGTTGATGCTCAGCAATAGATTGCCAACGGACCGGTTCGGGTGTTTATTGGGTTCCTTTACACAGAAAATGACTGACAAAAACAAAATGCTCGATCTGTACTTTCTGGATGCCCGGGCAAGGTTGATCGATGTTGCGGCGTTTATGGATCGCGTTGACCGCGAAGGCAGTAGTTCGGATTTTCGCTACAAGGTCTTTTGCGGGGCGCTCAAGGCACTGGAGAGCAGTCAACCGGATCGCGCCAAAAATGTGCTCATGGCGTTCAGCGATCCCAGTGACAAACCCACTCCCGCTGCTACCACCAAGGCAGCCTGTGGCGCTTGGCCAGGCACGAACAACGACTGACCAGCGAGAACGCGATGCGCTATATTGAACCACATGGTCACATGGTCAGCCGCACGACGGATGACTATCGTGCGATGGCCATGGCCGGTTGTCAGGCAGTCAGCGAGCCAGCGTTTTGGGCGGGGTTTGACCGCAGTTCGGCGCAGGGTTTTTACGATTACTTTTGCCAACTCACGCAGCACGAGCCGCGGCGCGCGTCGATGTTTGGTCTGCCGCACTACACTTGGCTTTGCATCAACCCAAAGGAGTCGGAGGATCTCGGTCTTGCTGATGAGGTGCTTGCCATCATACCGGAATTCATGGGAAGCCCGAACGTGCTCGGAATCGGGGAGATCGGCCTGAACAAAAACAGCCGCAACGAGATGACCGTTCTCGAGAAGCACATCAACCTTGCGGCAAGCAATGACCAGTTGATCCTCGTCCACACACCGCATCTCGAAGACAAGCGCAAGGGCACCCGATTGATTCTAGACATGCTCAAGAGCGACAGTCGAATCCGGCCGGAGCGTTGCATCATCGACCATGTAGAAGAGCACACTGTTGGCATGGTGCTCGACGACGGATTTTGGGCCGGCATGACCCTGTACCCCGAGACCAAGTGCACGGCCAATCGCGCGATAGACATTCTCGAGGTTTACGGCAACGAGCGTATCTGGATGAACAGCGCATGCGACTGGGGAATCAGTGTGCCGTTGGCAGTCCCTCAGGCTGCGCAGGAAATGAGACGTCGCGGCAACGATGCCCGATACATCGACAAGGTCGTATACCAAAACCCGATCGAGTTCATGAGCCAGAGCCCACGCTTCATCGCACCCGAGGGGCAATGAGCTTGGCCAAGCGCAGATGAAGCTCAGCCACGGCATCCATCTTGCCTACTGCACGAACATCCATCGCGGTGGCGATTGGACGGAGACGTTCCGGTCGCTCAATGAGCACACCCTACGGGTGCGTGAACGGGTCGCAGCTGAGAAACCGTACGCAATTGGCCTCCGATTGGGCAACACGGCCTCCCGTCAGCTTGGCCAGGCAGATGAACTGGCTCGCTTCCGCGAGTGGCTCGATGAAAACAACTGTTACATCTTCAGCATCAACGGGTTCCCTCATGGCGGTTTTCACGGAAAACGAATCAAGGAACATGTGTATCAGCCGGATTGGACCACTTCGGAGCGCGTTGAGTACACCAAGCGGTTGTTTGATGTTTTAGCCGAAATCGCCCCGGTCGAGGCGGGCGGCAGTGTCAGTACGGTGCCGTGTTCGTTTAAGGAGTTTATCACCACTGACGAGCAGGTAGAAACCATGCGGCGCAACGTTTGGGAGGTTGTCGAGCACATTGACGCGCTCAGCGAAAAGACCGGCAAAGATCTGCACCTCGGCCTCGAGCCAGAGCCGTTGTGTTACCTGGAAACGACTGCGGAGATGATCCGGTTTTATCAGCAGTTGCGCGATGATCGGCCCGGTGATGATCGGTTGGCCAAGCGTTTGGGAATCAACTACGACACCTGTCACCTGGCCGTCGAGTTCGAGGAGGCTGCCGCCGCGCTTGACTCGTTGACGGACGAGGGCATCCGCATCAGCAAGCTGCATTTCAGTTCCGCGCTCAAGGTGCAACCAAGCACCGAGACGCTCGACGGATTGGCCGGCTTCGCGGAGGACATCTATTTCCATCAAGTCGTAGCCAGAAGCGCGGACGGTGCGCTCACGCGGCATCGCGATTTGCCGGACGCATTGGTCGCCGCTGCGCGTGGCGAGACGGCTGGCGACACCGAGTGGCGGATTCATTTTCACGTCCCGCTGCACTGCCCGCCGTCGGCGTTGTTCGACACCACAGCAGATCAACTTCAGCAAGCCATCGGCGTGCTCGGCTCCAACCCGGAGCTCTGTTCGCACATCGA
>DASCOW010000488.1:0-2062 GCA_036012205.1 Verrucomicrobiota bacterium | reverse complement strand
TGGCCAAGTTCTCCGTCGGAGGGGTTGCGCCCGAATGCCAGTTGCCATGCGAGCTTGACCTGTTCAACTGTACCTGCGGCATGTCCGGCCAAGCGCTTGGCCAAGGCCTCGCTTTGGGCGTGGGTGAACTGATTGTTCAGCAGAGCCAACGCCTGCGGCGCAACGGTCGTGACGTCCCGCTGCCCGCAACTGGCTGTGGTGTCGCTGAAGTCGAACGTGGTCATCAGCGGCAGCAGGCGCGAGCGTTTCGTCATCATGTAAATGCTGCGCCGCGAACGCTCGTCCGCTGGGGAGCTTTTCCAGTCGCCGGCCTTGCGCGACAATCCTTCCAGTGCCTCGGCCGACATCCCGGGATAAAAGCTTGGCCCGCCCATCCTCATGTTGAGTCGGCCGCCCACCGCCAGCATCGCGTCGCGCAGCGACTCGGAACTGATACGCCGACGGTTGAATTTCCACAAATTACGGTTCAGGGAATCCCGCTGTGAGTACTGGGTTTCGTGTGGATGCACGGACTGCTGCCGGTACGTGTTCGATGTCATGATGAGTTTGTGAATTCGTTTGAGTGTCCAAGCCGGACCGGTATCAGACGTTGGTCGCATGAATTCGGACGCCAGCCAGTCGAGCAGCCCGGGATGGGTGGGTAATTCGCCCTTAAAGCCAAAGTTGTTCGGTGTACGCACAAGCCCCTGCCCGAAGTGTTGCAGCCAGAGTCGGTTTACCATCACCCGTGCGGTCAATGGATTTAGCTCGTTGGTGATCCATCTCGCGAACTGTAGGCGGCGCTGTGTGGTTTTGCTGCCAGACGGCGGAGGGGTGAGCGGTTTGTCAAGTGCGTTCACCGCAGAAAGGAAACCTGGTGCAATCTCCGGGCCAGGCTTGTGCCGTTCCCCGTTGAGTAGCAGGCGGATCGGCGGTGGATTGGAGTTTTTATCGGTCCACCCGTAAGCATCGTAGCCAAGTGCCTTCGTCGTGGGACCACCCTGGTTGGACTGTCCCATGTGGCCGGCCCAGAAAAAACTGGCGATCCGGTAGTAGTCGCTCTGTGGAATGGGATCGAACTTGTGCTCGTGGCAGCGTGCGCATTTTACGGTCAGGCCAAGGAACGCGGAAGTGCTTGTGTGCACCATGTCCTCGAGACGCGTGTAAAGATAGTCGTTGGGGTCGTTGGGTTCGTCATTCCACGTGCCGGCACGGATCATGCCGGTGGCGACGACCGATTGCTCGGTTCGGTTCGGCACTTCGTCGCCAGCAAGCTGCTCTGCGACAAACTGCGTGTACGGCATGTCGCTGTTGAAAGCGTTGATTACCCAGTCGCGGTAGCGCCAAATGTTCAGCTTGAGTTTGTCGCGCTCATAGCCGTCCGTCTCGGCGAAACGCACGAGGTCGAGCCAGTGACGCGCCCAATGTTCACCGTACCGAGGGGAGGCGAGCAGTCGGTCGATGAGCCTTGGCCAAGCGTCCGGTGCGGGGTTCCGGATGAACTGTTCCACCTGCTCCGGGGTCGGTGGCAGGCCGGTGAGGTCAAAGTAGGCGCGCCGCACAAGGGTGCGGCGGTCGGCACGAACTGCGGACACCATCGATTCCTTCGCAAGCTTGGCCGCGATGAATGCATCGACCGGGTGCTTGGCCAGTCGTGGCACAGCGGGGCGCTCAACCGTTTGCAATGACCACCAGTCGCGACCACCCCGAACATTCGTGGTGCTTTCGTAAGGATCGAGCACGCGTCCGCTTGGCCAATCGGCCCCGGCGTTTACCCAGCGCTTGAGCAGGGCGATCTCGGCTTCGGGCAGCTTTTGTTGCTGCCCTTTGGCTTCGGCGGGCATCTCGCCCTTGACTACGAGTTCGAGCGCGAGTCGACCGCTCTCGGTTCCCTTTGTAAAGCCAAGCTCTGTGGTGAGATTGACGTTGCCCTTGAGGTCGCGTTTGTTGTGGCACTCGAGGCAGCGCTTGGCAATCAGCGGCGCGATGTCTCGATTGAAGTCAGGCACCGACACGGTGTTTGCCGAAGCAGAGACTGCCCAAGCCGCGAACACGAATAAAAGTTGTTGCACGTGAGACATTG
>DASCOW010000487.1:0-1518 GCA_036012205.1 Verrucomicrobiota bacterium | reverse complement strand
TTAGCGAGAGTAGCTACGAGGCCTCCTTTGACCGCGTGAACCTGGCGTCTGACGCCCTGAACCGAGTGGTCGTGGCCTACGAGTCCAAGCCCGCTGCAGAAGGCAAGGAATACGAGCAGCACCAGGTCACGGTTCGCGTCCTGGCGTTTGACGCTGAGAGCAAGTCCATCTCCTACCTGACACCATCGCTCTTCGCCTTCACAAACCAGGCGGCCTCCGGGATACGGACCATCCGCCCAACCGTGGCAATGACCACAAAGGAGATCCTCATCGCAGCCAAGGGCGAGGTGAACCGGACCAACAACCCGGCAGACGGCGCGGACACCGAATCGCAGACCACGCTCTACACCGTATTCAGCCATCCGGATCCCCAGGATGATCCGACGGCCAAGGCCACGCCGAGCGAACCGCCAACACTCAGCATCGTCAACAACGGCAATGGAACCGTCACCGTGACCTTTGAGGGCAAGCTGCAGGCGGCGGCCTCAGTGAACGGTCCGTGGTCGGATGTGGCAGGAGCAACCAGTCCGCAGACTGTATCTGCGGACGACGCACAGCAGTACGCCCGTGCTGTGCGCGAGTAATAATTCTACTTGTTTGTTGATTATAGTAAGTAGTCAAAGGGTTGGAGGCGGGCAGCAATGCCCGCCTCTTTTTCCCTTGGCACGAAAGGTTCAGATAGATGCGAAAGAACATTGAAACACTCGCCGGTATCGACCGGCTTCATGATCGCGCTTGGCCAAACACTCTCCCTCGTAGCTTCAGCGCCGGCTTCACCCTGATCGAACTGCTGGTGGTGATCGCAATCATCGCGATTCTCGCCGCCATGCTCCTCCCTGCCCTTGGCAAGGCAAAAGCCAAGGCATACGAGATTACCTGCCTGAGCAACTTCAAACAGTTGCAGCTTTGCTGGCAGATGTACACCGACGACAACGACGACGTCCTTCCCCCCAACCACAATGCCGGTGGCGGCGGCGCATGGATCAGCCTGAAGGGCTCCTGGATCCTCGGCAACGCCAAGCGCGACATCACCGACTTCAACATCCGCAATGGCATCCTGTTCAAGTACAACGACTCGAGCGCCATCTACCGTTGCCCGGCAGACCGAGGCAAGGTCGTTTATCAGGAACGCGAATACCCCCGGACACGCTCCTGCTCCATCGTCGACAAGATGGGCAAGCGCGGCCATAAATTCTCCGCCATCCGCAACCCTGGGCCATCCGGCTCCATCGTGTTCATGGACGAAGACGCCTACAGCATCAACGATGGCAACATTGGCCTGCGTTACTACCCAGAAACCAAGTGGGGCGACGGCCCGGCCAAGCGCCACGGCTGGCTGCCGCCCGAGCCGGACCGGCAGCCATTTGGCGAGTACGGCAACGGCGCCGTCATGAGCTTCGCCGACGGCCACGCCGAGCGCTGGGGTTGGCAATCCACCCACCCATTCATGCGCGGCAAACCGCGTGAAGAAGCCATACCCGATATGCGCCGCATCCAGCGCCACCTCACCAACCAACC
>DASCOW010000486.1:0-2666 GCA_036012205.1 Verrucomicrobiota bacterium | reverse complement strand
TTGGTTTGCACCAGAATGAAAAGGGGCAGGGTGTGCTTTTCCCAGGAAACCAGCGCGGCCTCAACCCCAGCGAGATCACCATCGCCGAGGTGCTTAAGGCTCAGGGCTACGCCACCGGCATCGTCGGCAAATGGCATCTGGGCGATCAGCCGGAATTCCTGCCGACGCGGCAGGGTTTTGAGTCCTACTTCGGCATCCCGTTCTCGAACGACATGGGGCAGAAGGATCGGCCGACCAAGCAGTACCCGCCGCTGCCACTCTTGCGGATGGAGAAGGTGATCGAGGAGGAACCGGATCAGCGCCTCATCACTCAGCGTTACACTAGGGAGGCGATCGCGTTCATCGAGCGCAACAAGGCCAAGCCGTTTTTTCTTTATCTGCCGCATACGATGCCGCATTGGCCGCAGTACTCGAGCGATCGCTTCGCCGGCAAGTCGGCCAACGGCAAATGGGGCGACGCGGCGGAGGAGATCGACTGGTCCACCGGCGAGATTTTGAAGGCGCTCAAGGCCAACGATCTCGACGAAAAGACGATGGTCGTTTTCATGTCCGACAACGGCGGGGCGCTTCGCCATGGCGCGAGCAACAAGCCGCTCAAGGGCGGCAAAGGCTCGACATGGGAGGGTGGCCATCGCGTTCCGTTTGTGGTGCGCTGGCCCGGCGTGATCCCGGCCGGCACGAGTAGTGACGCGCTGGTGGTGTCGATGGACCTGTTGCCAACCTTGGCTAAGCTCGCCGGCACCAAGCCGCCGGGCGATCGCAAACTTGACGGAAAAGACATCACCCCGCTGCTTCTAGCCAAACCGGGGGCGGCGACGCCGCACAAGGCGTTTTACTTTTACGCGCGTGGCCAACTGCATGCCGTCCGTAGCGGCGACTGGAAGCTGTTTTTCACCCGGGGCAAGCAGGTGCCCAAGGGGAGGCCGGCAGCACTGTACAACCTGGCCAGCGACATTGGTGAAAGCACCAATGTGCTAGATGATCACCCCGGGGTGGCCAAGCGCCTGGCCAAGCTGGCCAAGGGGATGCGGGCCGACCTCGGCGACGATCTCACCGGGGTCAAGGGCAGTGGCACTCGAGAGCCCGGCTTTGTCAAGGACGCCAAGCCGCTTACGAAGCGGAATTGATGCCGCGCTTATTTGTTCGCTGATGAGTCGTTTTTTTACCCTCACCACCTTTGCTTCTGTTTTGGTGCTTGGCCAGGCCGTCGAAGTCGAGCGGCCCAACTTTGTTCTCATCATGTGCGACAACTTGGGATATGGCGACATCGGGCCGTTTGGCAGCAAGCTGCATCGCACTCCCAATCTCGATCGCATGACGCAGGAGGGGATGCGGCTCACGAGTTGTTACAGTGCGAGTGGCGTGTGTACGCCGAGTCGGGCGGCGTTGATGACAGGTTGCTACCCACGGCGCGTTGGGCTGGGTTGGACGGTTGCAGATGGACCCGTGCTCAGGCCGGTGTCGCAGATCGGGTTGCACCCGGACGAAACCACTCTTGCCGAGGTTTTGAAGATGGAGGGCTACGCGACAGTGTGCATTGGCAAATGGCATCTGGGTGACCAGCCGGTTTTCCTGCCCACGAGGCAGGGGTTCGACTCTTTCCTTGGCCTGCCGTACAGCGACGACATGACACGGGCCACCGGCCGGCGCATTGGAGAGCGGTTGCGCGGAAATCGGTGGCCACTGCTGCCGTTGCTGCAGGACGAACAAGTCATCGAAGCCCCCGCCGATCGCAATACGCTGACGCAGCGTGAGACGGCTGCCGCCGTCAAGTTCATCGCGGCCAACAAGGCCAATCCGTTCTTTCTTTACCTGCCGCACAACATGCCCGGCAGTTCCCGCGCACCGTTCGCCAGCGAGGCGTTCCGGGGTAGATCAAAAAACGGTACGTGGGGTGACGCGGTGGAGGAGCTCGACTGGGCCGCAGGTGAGATTTTCGAGGCATTGAAAAAGTGCGGCGTCGACAGGCGAACCATTGTCATCTGGACGAGCGACAACGGCGCGCCTCGGCGTGATCCGCCCCAGGGCAGCAACGGCGCGCTCGGCGGCTGGGGCTACACAACCGCCGAGGGAGGCATGAGGGTGCCGGCGATCGTCCGCTGGCCCGGCGTCGTCCCGCCAGGAAACACGAGCGACGAGCTTTGTTCGCTGATGGATTTGCTGCCGACCCTGGCCAAGTTCGCCGGGGCCAAGCTGCCGAGCGACCGCAAGCTGGATGGTAAAGACATCGCTCCGCTACTCCTGGCCAAGACGGGGGCGACGACGCCGCACGAGGCATTTTATTTTTATGCACACGGCGAGCTGCAGGCTGTGCGCAGCGGCGACTGGAAGCTGTTTTTCACCCGGAGCAAGCAGGCGCCCAAGGGTGAGTCGGCGGCATTGTACAACCTGGCCAGCGACATCGGTGAAACCACGAACGTACTCGATGAACACCCCGGGGTGGTTAAGCGCCTGGCCAAGCTGGCTGAGCGGATGCGATCCGATCTCGGCGACGATTTGACCGGAGCCAGGGGCAGCGGCACCCGCGAGCCCGGTTTCGTGAAGGACGCCAAGCCGCTCACACGCCGGAAGTAACCTTTTATTGCGGCTTGACGTAATGGCCGAGGCGGGGCACGTGCTATGCTGGGATTGAGGCGCACATTTTGAATCGTTTTATTATACTCACT
>DASCOW010000485.1:0-1154 GCA_036012205.1 Verrucomicrobiota bacterium | reverse complement strand
TGGGAATGTCGCGCGTTCGCGGGTTACTCTTGAGCAGGCGGCAAATTTCAAGCCCGTTGATGCCGGGCAGCATCAGGTCGAGCAGCATCAGGCTGGGCAGTTGCTCTCTCGCCATCTTGAGGGCCTTGTCGCCGGTGTCTGCGACGTCCACCTTGTATGCCTCCTTTTCGAGATGGAAAACGATCAACTCAAGCACGTCCGGCTCGTCGTCCACCACCAGGATTCGGGTGTCGTTTTTTCGCGGCATGCTACTCAATCGGTATCGGCGTGGCGGATATCCCTGGCCTCGTGCAGCAGGACGGCATCCTCGGCGATGTTTTTGGCATGATCAGCGATCCTCTCGAGGCACTTACAGATGACAGCAAGATGCCGGCAGCGTTTCACGTTCTCCGGCGATGTTTCCATCAACTCGGTCAGGTTGTCCTGATAAGTTTTGTTCATTTCATCAACCCGTTTATCGCGGGGGATCACTCCGCGGGCGAGCACAGTGTTGCCGGTGACGAAGGCATCAAGCGCGTCCTTGAGCATGGCGTTGGCAAGGAAGGTCAATTCGGCAATGTCGAGTGGCGTGGGCAGGGGAGGAAGAGCCATGAGCTTTATGGCTCGGCGGGCAATTGTGGTGGCTTCATCGCCGACGCGCTCGAGTTCACGGGCAATCTTCATGCCGCAGGTGATTTGGCGCAGTTCAAACTCACCCGGAGCCTGTGCCAGCAGGCCGAGCGCTATACGGTCTATCTGGATTTCAAATTGGTCGATGGTCTCATCGGTCTCAAGCGCCTGTCCGGCGAGGGGCTCATCGCGGTCGAGATGTGCTCGCACCGCACGAGTGACCACTCCCTCGGCGTGGCTGGCCATGATAAGGAGTTTCTCCTTGTACTGGGCGAGAGTCTGTTGATCGAAAGCCATGATTAAACCGCGACTGCGCTTGGCCAAGGTATCCCCAGCGCTTGGCCAAGCGCAAAACCAAAAAAAGGGCCCGGCCGAGGCCGGACCCTTCGTTGGTTTAGTTGGTGGGGTGAATCTATTTCACGGCTCTGCCGTAGAACTGTGCCTCGGACGCCGGAATCGTCACTGGACTTGAGCCATCCCAGCCCGGCAGCAACGCAGTCGCATCCTGCCATGGACCGTTCACGGTCGCTGCCCCCTGCAACTTG
>DASCOW010000484.1:0-8838 GCA_036012205.1 Verrucomicrobiota bacterium | reverse complement strand
TGCAGATTCATGATGTTCCTGCCAATAGAACTCAGTTCCACCTGATTCAATGTCATTGCAGTAAAGAATCCAAGCAAGCACTCTATGAACAGGTTCTGTTCCCTCATCGCCACCATCATCATCGGGATCCTCCTTTCGTACGGGCACTGCCGTAGAGGCCTCGACGGATCCATTCCAGCTTCTTGGAGGCCATCAGCTCCACCTGCAGTTGCTGTACCTTTTTGCGCAGGACAACAATATCTTGAAACTGTTTTTCCAGTTCGGCTTTTTCGGCGATCAGCTTATCCCGTTCCTTAAGGAGGTGGTCGCGATCTTTCTCTGCCGAGTCGAGTCGCCGACCGATATCCTCGATGGCCTGGTCCTTGGTGGCCATTTGGCTGTTGAGATCCTTGATTTGCGAGTCGTAATCACGATTTTTATTTTGGGCTGTGTTGAGTTCGCCGTTGAGAGCGGTGATTTTTTCGTCTTTGTCGGCAATTTCCTGCGCGGCCTTGCTGACGAACGTTTCGTATTCAGCGACCTTTAAGCTGTACTGGTTGTTCAAATCCGCCAGTTGGGTTTTAGCTTGGGTGATGGTTGAGTTGGCTGTGCTGAGCTTTTGATTTAGGTCTACCTTGGTGGTTTCCAAAGCGTTTTTTTCCTCCTCCAGTCCCTTTATTTTCTCCTCGTTTTGAGTGATGGTGGCCACATGCTCTGAGATGGTCGTGTTTGCGTTGGAGAGCAGGATAACCAGCGCAGCGCCTCCGATGAGTGCTGCGACTGCCACGAAGATTGTTCCCTTGCCTTTCATTGTCGGGGCATTCTGCCCCACAGCCTGTCTTGAGGCAACCCTTTATTTGCCAATTTCCCGCCTGACTAGGCTAAAACTGCACGATTCGGATATGGCTGATATCTTCGTCGGCTTCGAGTTCGGCAAGGCAGTCAGGGCTTGGTACACTATCAATGTTAAGAGCGGTCAGAGCTACGCCACCTTCGCGATCACGGCCAAGGCTCATGTTGGCGATGTTGACGCCATGTTTGCCCAGCACGCTGCCCAAGTGTCCCACAATGCCGGGGCGATCCCTGTTGGTCATCACGAAGAGAATCCCTTCAGGCACGATTTCCACCGGTTGGCTGTTGACGCGGACGATGCGAGGGTGTTGCGCCAGCCCAAAAAACGAACCGCCAACGGACACTTCCTGCTCGTCGGCCCATGCCCGGATGTGCAACCACTCCTTGAAGTCCACCTGCTCGCTGGATTTGATCTCCTCGACGACCAGTCCGCGCTCCTTGGCCATGGAGCGGACGTTGACAAGGTTGACTTCCTCGCCCTCGGCTGCCCCGAGAAATCCTTTGATGATGGCGCGGGCGATGGGATCTCCCGGCAGCTCCGTGGCCAAGCCTCCGTACGTGATAACTAAGCGCTCAGTGCCCACTTGACCAAGCCGTGCCAGTAACACCCCCATCCGCTCGCCCAAGCGTAAATAGGGCTGAACCTTGGCTGATGTCTGTGCGTCAAGGCTTGGCATGTTGATGGAGTTCATTAGGCTGCCGTGCAGCAGGTAGTCGGCGATGCCCTGCGCGACTTCCAGTCCAACATTGTCCTGCGCTTCCACCGTGCTCGCACCCAAGTGCGGTGTCAGGATGAGGTTCGGGCAGTTGCGCATTGGTGAGTCGTCCGCGAGCGGCTCGGCTTCGTACACGTCCAACGCTGCTCCGGCGATTTGGCCAGATTGAAGCGCCTCCACCAAGTCGACCTCGCTGGCAATTCCGCCGCGGGCGCAGTTGAGCAATCGCACACTAGGCTTCATTTTGGCGAATGTGTCTTTGTTGAGCATGCCGTGTGTCTCGTCAGTCAGCGGCATGTGGACGGTGATGAAGTCGGCGGCGGTGTAGATATCATCGAGGCTGGCCAGTTCCACCTGCAACGCCTTGGCACGAGAGGGCGTTATGTACGGGTCGAACGCCAGCACTCGCATCCCGAACGCCACCGCACGCCGAGCCACCTCGCCGCCAATGCGGCCCATGCCTAGCACTCCCAGCGTTTTGCCGTAAAGCTCGACGCCTTTGAACGCCTTGCGGTTCCACTCGCCGGCACCCATCGAACCGTGTGCTTGCGGTATATTGCGTGCGAGCGCCATCATCATCGAGAAAGTCAATTCGCAGGTTGCGATCGTGTTGCCGCCGGGTGTGTTCATCACAATCACGCCGTTTTGTGTGGCAGCTTCAATGTCTATGTTGTCCACGCCGACTCCGGCTCGACCGACGATTTTCATTTCCGGCGCCGCGTCGAACACGACGCTGGTGACCTTGGTCTCGGAGCGAACCGCCATGGCCGATACGTCGCCGACGAGCGGCAGCAGTTCTTCCTCTGAATGGCAACGATCGAGCACGATCGTTTCAAGGCCATTCTGCTGTTTAAGGAAATCAATTCCCATTTGGGAAATGGGATCGCAGACGAGTACTTTCATTGGGTTTAGTGCGGTTTTCGGGTGCTTGGCCAAGCGGGAATCAGCCTTCGCGGGTTCTGATTTTGTCGAGCAAACCGGTGATCACTTCGTCCTTAGGTTTGGCTCCGAGGTCGCCTTTACCGTGTTCACGCACTGCGAGATTGCCGGCTTCCTGCTCGCGTTGGCCAACGAGCAAAATGGTGTGCACCTTCTCGGTCTCGGCCCTGCGGATGCGCGCACCGATCTTGTCAGCTGTCGTGTCGAAGCCGACCCGGACGCCGTGTTTTCGTAACTTGGCACGGACAGCTTTGGCATAGTCAACTTGATCGTCGCCGAACGGTAGTAACCGCACCTGGTTCGGGGCCAACCAGAGCGGGAAGTTGCCTGCGTAGTGTTCTATCAGGAAACCGATGAACCGCTCGTGTGTGCCAAGCGGAGCGCGGTGAATGCAGAGCGGCACCTCGGTGGTGTTGTTGCGCGTCTTAAACTCGAGGCCGAACCGCTTGGGTACGGCAAAGTCCACTTGGTTGGTAGCGATGGTGAACTCTCGGCCGGAGATGCTGTAAACCTGTACGTCGATTTTTGGCCCGTAAAATGCGGCTTCATCCGGTACTTCCTCGAACTCCACGCCGGACTCAACGAGGACGTTTCGCACCATCTCCTCGGTCTGGATCCAAAGCTCCGGCTCATCAACATACTTGTCGCCGAGTCGATCGGCGCCGTGCGTGCTGAAACGCATACTGAATTTCTTGAAACCGAAAATCTTGAAATATTTCAGGTACATTTCATTGACAGCACGAAACTCGTCGGCGAATTGCTCGGGTGTGCAGTAGATATGCGCGTCGTTCATTTGCATCGAGCGCACGCGCATCAGGCCCATCAATTCTCCCGATCGCTCGTATCGGTAACAGGTGCCGTACTCAGCCAGGCGCAACGGCAGTTCACGGTAACTGCGCGGCACTGCTGAGAAAATCTTGTGGTGATGCGGGCAGTTCATTGCCTTGAGATAGATGCGGTCGGCCGGTTTGTTCGGATCGTCATCCTTGAGTTCCATCGGAGGGAACATGCTTTCGGCATAGTAGGGGAGGTGGCCGGACGTCTTGTACATGCTTTCGCGGGCCAGATGTGGTGTGCGGACGCGCTCGTATCCGGCCTCGAACTCAGTCTCCTTGGCCAGTTTTTCGAGTTCCTCGATCAGCACTGTGCCCTTGGGCAGCCAAAGCGGCAGGCCGGGGCCGACGTCGTCATCAAAAGTGAACAACTGCATCTCACGCCCGATTTTTCGGTGATCGCGTTTGCGGGCCTCTTCTTGTGCCTCGAGCCACTCGTTGAGCAGGGTTTTGTTCGGGAAAGCGGTGCCGTAGATGCGCTGCAACTGCGGGTTTTTTTCGTTGCCGCGATAGTAGGCAGCGGCCACGCGGAGCAGCTTGTACGCCTTGACATTGCCGGTGCGCATGACATGAGGGCCGGCGCAGAGATCAACAAACTCACCGTTTTGGTAGAATGAAATCTCCTCTCCCTCTGGGATGTCGTCCAGTCGCTCCACTTTGTAGGTCTGGCCGCGTTCCTTGTAGTAGGCCTTGGCTTCGTCGCGGGTTCTCGTGGAGTGCTCGAACTTTTGGTTTTCCTTTGCCACTTTTTTCATCTCGGCCTCGATGGTGTCAAAGTCCTCGGGCGAGAAGCGGTGTTCGAGGTCGAAGTCGTAGTAAAATCCCTCGGCAGTCGGCGGGCCGATGTCGAGTTTGGCGTCGGGCCAAAGGCGCAGCACGGCGGTGGCAAGGACGTGGGCGCATGAGTGCCTCAACCGTTCGAGGTCGCTCATCTGATGGCGCTGCTCGAGAGTCTTCCGCTCTACGTCGTGTTTGGCTGCTTCCATGTTGATTCTTGCGCTTCGTTTGCCCAAGCGCCTGACCGCCGCGCAGAGTGGGTGGAGGTTATGAGTTTGCTGGAAAAAGGGCAATCACAAGCTGGGCACAGTTAGTTTTTAGGGCGCAGGATAATGGCCTTGTCGTGGGTGCCGTCCACCTCGACGCTCTGGGTTTCGATGTCCGGATCGTCCTTCAGGGTGTTGTGGATGATACGACGGTTGTACGAGTTCATAGGTTCCAGCTCGACGATATCGCCCCAGCGCCGAACTTGCTCGGCGGCCTTTTTGGCTTGATCAACTAGTTTGTCATCTTCGCTGAACCGGTATCCGCCCACATCAATCTGCACCTTCGCCGATTCCTTGTCATGCTGAAACAAAATGCGATTGAGTAGATACTGCAAATCGAGCAGTGTCTGGCCCTTGCGGCCGATGAGTCGCCCGGAGTCATCCGGTGCCTGAATGTCGAGCACCTTGCTGCCGCCTTTTTCTATTTCCTCGACGGTTACGCCGAAACCGAGGTTTTTCAGGATAGACTCGAGCAATGCCTTGGGATCTTGTGTGGTAGTACTCATGATTTATTGGGAGTTTTTTTCTTTTGTTTAGGCTTGGTTTTGACCGTCTTGGCCAAGGGTGAGTTGGAGCTTTTTACCGGGGCTTCCACGACGATGTTTTTCGTGAGCTTGGTTTGCAGGATGCTGAGCATGTTTTGCACGGTCCAGTAAAGAGTCAGGCCTGCGGAAAAGTTGTACAGGATCACGATGAACATGAGCGGCATATACTTCATGATCTTTTGCTGGGTGGGGTCGGCGGTGGGGGAGACCGGTGTCATGCGCGCCTGCAAAAGCATGGTTACTCCCATGATCATCGGCAGTGGATTGATCGGAAAGCTGGCGACGTGAGCGATGGTGTCCGACTGCGACAGATCGCACGCCCAAAGAAACTGTGCCCCGCGCAACTCGACGGCGCTACGCAGCATGGTAAAGAACCCAAAGAACACCGGAATCTGGATCAAAATCGGAAGGCAGCCGCCCATCGGATTGATCTTGTGTTCGCGCATGAACTCCATCATCCGCTTGTTCAGTTTTTGCGGGTCTTCCTTGTACTTCTCCCGAATCTCTGTCATCTGAGGCTGGTAGGCGGCCATGCGTTTCATCGAAACGGTGCTGGCGCGGGTGAGTGGCCAGAATAATATTTTGATGATAACAGTTATTACAATGATGCAGAGCGCGTAGCCAAGCCCGAAGCCGTGGATGCCGTTCATGGCTCTCAAAAGCACCTTGGCGAAGAAACCGAAAAAGCCATCAAACCCCATCACCGATTCCATCGAGTTTTTGTAGGTCTGTCCGTGCGCCTCGAGCGTCCGGTATTCCTTCGGGCCGGCGTAGGTGGTGAATTGCTGAACGACACTCTCGCCGGCCTGAAGCACCTTGGCGTCAAACTGCAGGCTGGCCAGTATGCCGGTGTGGTGAATGTACTGCTCACCGTCATCCTGATGGTCATTCAGCGGGCGGTGTGTGGTCTTGGTTGAGTAAATCTGGCCGCCGGCCGCCCCGTCCATTGGCATGGTAGTCATCGCAAAAAACCGGTTGTGAACACCTAGCCATTTCACGGGTTGGCCAAGCGACATGAAGTAAGGGCGCGGCGTTCCCGGGAAACAGCCCAGTGTTCGATTGGCGAACCAGCCCTCGTCTATGTCTTCCATGTCATCGCCATTATGCCATTGGGTGCCCCAGACCGGGTATCGCCCACCCGATTGTAGCGGCATACTTGTGCCCAGCATCAACCTTCTCTGTTCGAGCGTGATCGGTTCTTTGCTCGGATTGGTCAGCGTAATAGTGGAGTGCAGCAGGTAGTTGGTGCCGGCCTTGAATTCCTTGGTGATGCGAATACCGGCTTGGTTTGTGGAGACCATCGAGACAAGACCGAAGTTGGTGCTTAGGGAAAACTCTCCATCATCTACACCTTCCAAGGCAAAAACCGGCAACTCCACGCCGTGGTTCAGCAGGATCACGGCGTCGTTTCCCGACTCGTTACCGTTGCAAGGCTTGGCCTTGTGTTGAACGAGTCCTACTGTCTTCAACCCGCCAGCCGAACTAAAGGTGTACACTGAGTCATCCGTATCGAGACGGATCAGTTTTTCCGACTCCAGCACGACTGGAGGATGGATGGTGTTCACGTTGAGCGCCGAGGTGGGCTCACCTTGTCCAAGCGTAGCAGGAGCAGGAGCAGGCGCGTTTGTTTGCCTTGTAACTTGGCTCGGGGCGGCGTTGGTTGGCTGTGCAGTTTGCGGCGGAACCGGGGAGATTTTCTGCAGCAGTGAGGGCCAGGTGAACAGCAGAATCACGCAAATGGTGACAACGATAATGGCAGTGCGATCCATGAAAAGTGATTAACGAGTCGACTTGCACGGGACGGGGTCGTGTCCGCAAGTGCCCCAAGGGTGACAGCGTGCCAGTCGGCGCAGCCCAAGCCAAACGCCACGGATCGTTCCGTGAGTGCGTACCGCCTCAAGTGTGAACTCAGAGCAGGTTGGCGTAAACCGGCAGGAGCCACCCGATTCGAACAGGGCATTTTTCACCGGTGAAACGGGCAGTTGGTACAACCGGATCAATAACACGAGCGTATGTTGGGCGGGATTCATTCTAAAGTGCTGGAGAGTAAACAGGCTCAGCATCCATCGGCAACAGGCCCGCTTTTTTGAGCAGTGTCAAAAAGTGGCGTTCCACCGACTGGAATCTTTTGCCGACAATAGATCGGCGGGCAACCAGCACCAAGTTTACCGACTGAAGTAGTTCGTGTTGGTGCAGACGGAAGCATTCCCGCATCAATCGCCGTGCGCGGTTACGAATGTGTGCCTTCCCGATATGACGACTCGTGATGACGCCAAGGCGAGACGGAGTACCCGATGGGAGTGCCCGCCAGTTGGCCAACATACAGCCCTTGGCCAAGCGATTGCCATGCTCCCGGTTGGCCCGGAAATCCGTGCTGGCTTGGATTCGGCTGGACTTGGGGAATTGCGCGAGTTGGCCGAAGGCCGTCATGCGTGCCGTGAGTGGCGTCAGGCTGGGGTGAGGCGGGCGCGACCACGTGCGCGGCGACCGGCCAAAATCTTGCGACCTGCCTTGGTGGCCATGCGTGCACGAAAACCATGCCTCCGCTTGCGTTTGATATTCGACGGTTGGAATGTCTGTTTCATCTGTATCTAATAAATTCGACTGATTTTTTGTGGGATGGACTCGCTAAATGGTGTCAAACTCCCCCTTTGAGCACGATTCGATTCCTCTCCCTTTTCGTCAAAAAGGGCCGAAAACCTATCAACAATTCGACAACTGTCAAGTGCACCGGCGATCTAAAATGCAACAAATTAGCGAATTATGCGTATTTCTACGCAGGAACGGATCGATAATTGAGTTGGCGTCCGCTTCTGGCCAAGCGAGCATCCTTTGCCGATGCAGGTTCGATCCCCAGTGACAGAGGCTGATTTTGATTCTTACTACGACTTGCGCTGGCGCGCACTTCGCGCCCCGTGGGGACAGCCGCGAGGCAGCGAGCGCGACGAACTCGATGCTATTGCAACACACGTCGCCGGATTTGATGAGGCCAAGCGTATGGTTTCAGTGGGGCGCCTGCACTTGGTGAGCCCCGATGTTGGCCAAGTGCGCTACATGGCGGTTGAGAAACTGTCGCGTGGACAAGGGCATGGGCAGACACTGCTCGCCGAACTTGAGAACAAGGCAAAGCGGCAGGGTGTGAAAAGGTTGGTGTTGGATGCACGCGAATCGGCAGTGACGTTTTACCTCCGCAACGGGTACGAGATCGAAGGCGAGGCCCATGTGCTGTTCGACGAGGTGCAACACAGCAAAATGCAGAAGCTGTTGCTATTGTGACTTTTCCAAATCCTAAAATATGAATAAATCGGCATGAAAATCACCTAACAAACAAAATGGACACTGACCAATCTCCTCTCTTTGGGACACTGCTGCGCAGGACGATCCGCTGGCTGATCCGTTTTTATTATCCGGTCATTCGTGTGACGAATGCCCAGCGCCTTCCGCGCGAGGGGGCTACCCTTTACATCGCGAATCATCCCAATTCGCTGATTGACCCGGTGCTGATCGGCATTGCGACCCAGCGACCGGTGCGGTTTATGGCCAAAGCGCCCCTGTTCGAGGGCAGAGTACTGGGGGTGCTGTTGCGTTCGGTGGGGATGATCCCCGCGTACCGTGCGTCGGACGACAAGTCGTCGGTGCGGCGCAACGTCGAGTCGCTTAGCGTTGCGGCGGAGAACTTGGCCATGGGGCTCCCGATGGGAATTTTTCCCGAGGGCAAAAGCCATGACTTAACACATGTCGAGCAGGTTAAGACCGGTGCGGCGCGTATCGCGCAGCAGGCGGTGGCACTCGCAGGGGGCAAGCCGGTTTGGGTTGTGCCGCTCGGGATCAATTACGAGGAGAAACCGCGATTCCGCAGTCGCGTGTGGGTGGCGGTCGGCGAGACAGTGGATGCGACCGCCTGGTTCGCCGAACACGAAGGGAACGAAAA
>DASCOW010000483.1:0-2144 GCA_036012205.1 Verrucomicrobiota bacterium | reverse complement strand
ATCCGCACATCCTCAACGGCAGCGGCACGGCGCTGGCGCGGCTGTTTGTCGCGCTCATCGAGACCGGCCAGCAGCCGGACGGCAGCATCGCTATCCCGGAGCCGATCCAGCCCTACCTTCGCGCCGACCGCATCCCGGCGAACTGATTTTTTGCACCGGCGCCGCCATGAACATCCTCCACGCCAGCAGCGAGGTGTTCCCGTATTCCAAGACGGGCGGGCTGGCGGATGCCACGGCGGCCTTGGCCGGGGCACAGGCGGCGGCCGGGCACACGGTCATCCTGATCACGCCGTTGTACCGGGGCATCCGCGAACAGTTCCCCGGCCTCGAGCCACTTGGCCAAGCGGAGCCGCCGGCCAAGGTTTGGCGGCTTGAGCCGGAACCGAACCTGACCGTGCTGTTCATTGACGAGCCAGAGTGGTTCGACCGCGACGGCCTTTACGGTCACGTCGATGACGCCGAGCGATTCATCTTTTTTTCAAAATGCGTCGTCCGCTTGGCCAAGCGCGTGGAGATCGTCCACGCTCACGACTGGCAGTGCGCCCTCGTTATGCCGCTGCTTAGCCAAGCGCGGGTCGGTAAGATTTTCACCATCCACAACGCCGCCTACCAAGGCCGCTTCCCCGCCGACAAGTTCGCGCTGACCGGGCTACCCGACGCATGCTTCGACTCACGGCAGCTTGAGTTTTACGGCGACATGAACCTCCTCAAGGGCGGTGTCGTATCCGCCGACCTTGTCACCACCGTGAGCCCGCGCTACGCCCGTGAATTGCTGACGGAGGAATACGGCTGCGGCCTCGAAGGGGTGTTCCAGTCCAGGGGCAATTCGCTGGCCGGCGTGCTCAACGGCGTCGACTACACCGAATGGAACACGACGGACAATCCGCATCTCGTGGCGAGCTACTCCGCCGATTCGCCCGACGGCAAGGCCGCCAACAAGCAGGCACTGCAACGCGAGCTTGGCCTGCCGCCACTCGTCGAGGTGCCGCTGTTCGGCAACATCAGCCGGTTTACTGAACAGAAGGGCATCGACATTCTGCTCGCCGCGCTTGAGGAACGGCTAAGCGGCGGGAGGGTGTTTCAGTTTGCCGGACTGGGCAGCGGGGACGCCACGCTTGAGGAGGCGATGTGCGACTTGGCCAGGCGGCATCCCGAGCAGATCGCCGTGAAAATCGGCTACGACACCGGTTTGGCCCACCGCATCGAGGCCGGGAGTGATTTTTATGTGATGCCTTCGCGCTTCGAGCCGTGCGGCCTGAACCAACTCTACAGCCTGCGCTACGGCTCAGTGCCGGTCGTGCGCGCCACCGGCGGGCTGGACGACTCGGTGGTCGACCTTGATCAAGGGGAAGCGTCGGCGACGGGGATCAAGTTTGCAGACTGCTCGTCAGCCGCGCTTGGCGAGGCGCTTGGCCGCGCGCAGGCGCTTTACGCCGAGCCGGAACGGCTGGTCAATGTGCGAGGCAACGGCATGCGTACCGATTTTTCTTGGAAGCGCGCGACCTCCGAGTACGACAGGTTATACGAGAAAATTAGTTGAACGGCGGCTTGGACCGTGTCTGCGGTCTGCGGTCAGGCGCTTCACCCGCCGCTCGGGAGAGTTTTTTCTCCACGCGTTTTAGTCGCGCCGCCTCGTCGGCCTTGAACTCGGCTTCAGCCTCGCGGATGCCGGGCAACCGCATGCGTTCCTGCGAAACGATAAGAGCGGCGTCCTCGGGCGACTTGAGGATGGTTGGCCGTATCAGGACGAGCAGTTCCGAGCGCTTGTTCGTGCTGGATTCACTCTTGAACAGCTTGCCCAGCAGCGGGATGTCCTTAAGTAACGGAACACCGGACTCAGTTCCGGTCTTCGAGTTTCGAATGAAACCGCCGAGCATAATTGTGTCACCATCCCTGACCGAGATGGTGGAACTGGCTTCGCGTTCGGTGGTTTGCGGCGCCTTCTGGCCGCTGCCCCCCTGCTGGCCACCGCCCATATCGATGAAACCGTCCAACTCGGAGATGGTCTGCTGAATGTCCATGACGACCAGGTCATCCGGCGTGATGTACGGCGTCACATCGAGGGTGATACCCACATTCAGAAATTGAGTGTACCCTCCGTACCCCCCTCCGTACCCCCCTCCGTAGCCTCCGTAGCCTCCGTA
>DASCOW010000482.1:0-4035 GCA_036012205.1 Verrucomicrobiota bacterium | reverse complement strand
TCTTGATACCGCCGCCAAACATCAGCACGCTGGAGGCGCCGGTGAAGTGCCGGTGCAAACCGTAATGTTTCATTTCCTTGAGAACATCCGTCTTGGCGCGTGATTGATCGCGGGCGGTGCTGCCGGGAACACCCTCGATAATCATGTCGCGACTGAACTCACTAGCCAACACGATCAGTGTGCGATCCAGCAAGCCGCGCTCCTCGAGATCCAGCACGAGTTGGGCGATGGGTTGATCGATCTGTTGCTTCAGCTCGACGGTGGTGGTATGGCCGTTCTCATGTGTGTCCCAATGAAGGAATGGTACGTACTCAGTTGTCACCTCAATGAAACGCGCCCCGGCTTCCGTAAGGCGCCTCGCCAATAGGCATCCTTGTCCAAAACGCCCGGTGTTGTATTTGTCAAACGTCTCTTTTGACTCCAGATCAAGGTCGAACGCCTTGGCTGCCGGTGAGTCGAGCAGACGGTAGGCACTATCGATTGAGCGAAGCAGGCTATCCCGCTGGAAATCATCAGCCGCCTTGAACGCGGGTGATGCCTGAACCATTTCCCGATACGCCTTGTACCGACGCTGGAATCGCTGCGGACTCATGCCCTTGGGCGGGCGCACAGTCTGCACAGCGTCCTCCGGCTCCGGCACGAGGAACGGCCCGTACTCCGAACCGAGGAATCCGGCCGTATGAAACGCCTTGAGTTCTTCCCGTTCACCGGCATTGAAGCGTTGGCCAATGTCGACGAAAGCGGGGATAGCCGGGTTTCGCGGGCCGAGCGCTTGGGCCATCCAGGCGCCCATGTGAGGCGCGGCCACAGTCACTGGAGGCACATAGCCGGTGTGCCAGTGATATTGGTGGCGAGAGTGCAGAATGTTGCCCAAGTCGGGCAGGACGTGGGAGCGAATCAGCGTGCCCCGGTCGATGACCTTGGCCAAGTGCTCCAACCCCTTTGTGAACTTGATGTTATCGACCACCGTGTCGATCGCCGGGAAGGTGCTAAGAACCCGGTTGACGTCCAGCCCCTCCTTGTACGGTTCGTAATGCTTGGGATCAAATGTGTCCGGCGCGGCCATGCCGCCGGCCATCCACAACAGGATGCAGGTGTCGGCGGTTGGCTCAATTTTATTGGCGGCCGCCGCCGTGTTCGCCGTCCCGTGCGCGCCCGCAGCCATGGCGCCCATGGTGGCCGCACCGGTACGCTTCAGAAACTCGCGGCGATTTTGAGTCTGTTCAAATGACATGGTGCAAATTTCCTGTCTGTTTTAATTGAGTCATCATCGTATCAATTGAAAATCCGGCAGCATGGCGACGATCCACAACAGATCCTCCACCGCCTGAGCCTCCACAGGAGCCCCCAGCAACTCCTCGGCAACTTGTACTTCCCGCTCGCTTGGCCTGCGGCCCATGGCTTCTTGATACAGTTGCTCGATCAACCGCGCCGGATCTCCTCCCTCAGCCTTGATCCAGTGCCGCGCACCCTCCTTGAGCTTGCTATTCAGCGTGACACCGTTGGTCAACTCAAGCGCCTGCAGCATGGTAGCCAACGAGTCACGGCGGGTGACCACGTTTTCACGGTTAGGCCGGCCCAGAGCTCGGCTCAGCGGATCGTCGTTGATCAGCGACGCCCGGACGATGCTCGTCACTTGGCCAAGCGCTGCGGCGAGATTCCACGGAGTCATGCCGCCCGGGCCAAGCGCCACTGCATGCTGCCAGCCTTCCGCCTTGAATCCCGGCTGCTGCCACCCCTCAGTCGCCTTCCGGCTCATAAGCCAAGAGTTGTCACTCATCAAACTTCGGTTCCCCAGTTGCACCCGAAACGCCAGCCCGGCCGGGCTCGGGGCAATATTGGTGGCCTTCACGGCGATTGTGTTTTTGCCGGGAAGCAGATGGGGGGCAAGATCCACATGCACTGGTTCGTTCCACTCCTTGCCCTTCGCGAGTCGAGCACCGTTCACAAACAAGATAAACTCGTTGTCGCAGGTGACCACGGCTCGCGCCGTCTCCAGCTTGCCATCCACCGCAAACGTCTTGCGGAAGTACACGGTTTCCTTGGGAGCAGTCTCGGCGGCTTTTTTGTCCGCCCAGATCCAACTTGGTAATCCGGCGGGATTGATTCCCGGCTCGGTGATTTTGGCGGCCAGATCGCCCGGTGCCGTCCGGGTGAGCGAACTGAGAGCATCGATGAATTGCTCGGCCGACATGCGCCGCGTGAGCGGTCCGCGGAACACAACTGCATCCGCCGAACCGTTTGTGCCGACCGTGTCCACGCTCGACTGATATACCCGTGAGTTGCAGATAAGCCGCAGCGTGTGCTTCATGTCGTAGCCATGCTCCACGAAGTCCACCGCCAGCCAGTCCAACAGGTCGGCGTCCCACGGTTCCCTGTCCATGTCGTCCACCGGCTCAACGATCCCGCGGCCCATCAGCTCCGCCCAAAGCCGGTTGACCAACGTCCGCCCCAGCCTGCCGTTGGCGGGGTCGGTGATGATCTTGGCCACCGCCGTGATGCGCTTGGCCTTGGGCGCTCCGGGATCGATAGCTCCCAACTCAGGATAAAGAAAAGCCGGTTGCGCGAACTTCCCCGTTTCCTTGCCGCACCGGTAAATCTCCAGCGGATCATCGGCGAACACGCTGGCGAGCGACCAGACATCCTTGATCAGCCAACGGCTCACAAAACTGTCGTGACACGAGGCGCATTTGAGATTTGTCCCCAGAAACACCTGCCCGATGTTTTGCGAAGCCTGCACTTCACGGCGCTGCGCGGCCGTAACCACCCCGCGCCATTTAATGCCGTTGATAAAGCCACCCGATCCGTCCACCGGATCGATCAATTGACGCACAAACTTATCGTACGGCATGTTTTGGTGGAGCGCATTGTAAAGCCACTGTGTGATTTGTTTGCGACCCCCGTCGATATAACCGGTGCCCCGGTATGCATTTCGCAGCATGTCGGACCAAAACGTCAACCAATGCTTGGCATAGGCCGGCTTGTCATCAAGCAATCTATTGACCAGATGGCTGCGCTTGCCCGGCGACGAGTCACCAACAAACACCTCCAACTCAACCGGCGACGGCAGCAACCCGGTCAGGTCAAGCCACACCCGGCGGGCAAATGCCCGGTCGCCAACCAACTCTGGCAAACCTTCTAGGTTGTGCTCTCGCCAGTAAGCACCCACCAAGCGGTCGATCGGGTTGGCCGACTCGTCGCCCTTGGGCAACTTGACCACCCGGGGTGCCAGTGGAGCCAGTCGCCAGTCTGTAAAACTAAACCCCTCCGGCCAAGTCAGCCCCTCGTCGATCCATGCCCGGATTGATTGAATTTGCCCAGGCGTCAGCGGCTTGCCCTTGGACGGCATCCGGTCGTCTGAATCCTCGGCTGTAACCATCTCGATTAGCAGGCTCTCCGCGCTTTGCCCGACGATCACAGCGGCGCCGGACTCGCCCCCCTTGATAAACCCGTCGCGCGTATCGATGGAAAACCCGCCCTTGCGCTCATGCCCGGAGTGGCAGCGCGAACAACGGTTTTTCAGGACAGGCTGAATCTCCTCCTGGAAATTCACCGGCTCGGCCACCAGCCCGATCGCTGCGCAGGCGTAGCCTGTCAATAGTGCGGGAATCAATCGAATCACCATGTTACGGCGAAAGGTTCTAATCATAATGCGTTGGCGCGGCTAGAATAAAAAACCAGTGCAAAAAAACTTATCCCTTGTTGCTGGTCTGCTATCGTTTCTTGACGTCCGCCCGGGCAGCCGGAATGCGCTTGACCAAGCGCCAGTCGGCTTCTTCCGCGTAATGTTCAATTGAGCCGGGAGGGGCGTCCTGCTAGTCTGCGCGGCGGCGGGGCTACCAGCAGCTCTTCTCTCATCAAACATTGGCCAGGACGTTCGTGAATCACAATTCAAACAACAGCCGAGAACTGTTTCTTAACGCATTCAGAGGCAGCACTGTCATACGCCCCCCGGTCTGGCTCATGCGACAGGCGGGGCGCTCGCTGCCGGAATACAGGAAGTTGAAGGAAAAACACACCTTCCTCGAGCTGGTG
>DASCOW010000481.1:0-5291 GCA_036012205.1 Verrucomicrobiota bacterium | reverse complement strand
CTACGATCCAACCGATGAAACCGGCGTCAAATACGATTGTATCGACATCCCTGACGATCTTAAGGCCGAGGCCGAGATGGCCCTCGAACAGCTGATCGATGCTGTATCTAATCTTGATGATGAGGTGGCCGAGATGGTTCTCGAGGAAAAGGAAATTTCGGCTGAAATTATTAAGAAGGCTGTCCGCCGCCTGACATGTGAGTTGAAGTTCGTACCGGTTCTGGGTGGCTCTGCGTTCAAGAACAAGGGAGTACAGCCGCTCATGGACGCCGTTGTGGACTACCTGCCTTCACCTGTGGAAGTGCCTGCCGCAACCGCTGTCGAGGCGCATGACGAGACTACCGAGGTTACGGTTGATCCTGACGACAATGGTAGCTTCTGCTCTCTCGCTTTCAAACTTTGGACCGATCCGTTTGTGGGTAAGTTGGTGTTCATCCGTGTTTACTCCGGTCAACTCAAGAAGGGCGACACCATTTACAATCCGCGCACGCGCAGACGCGACCGCGTCAGTCGCTTGATCATGCTGCAAGCGGATAAACGCACCGATGTTGATGCTGTCTACTCGGGTGATATTGCCGCGATTGTGGGATTGCGAAATGTTACCACCGGCGACACGCTTTGTGACAAGGAACTCGACGTCATGCTCGAGCCTCCGACCTTTCCCGAGCCAGTTATTTCGATGGCGGTCGAGCCCAACTCCAACGCCGATCGCGACAAAATGTCGGACGCACTGCAACGTTTGGCCGAGGAAGATCCTACTTTTCGCGTTTTCACCAACGATGAAACAGGGCAGCTGATCATTGCCGGAATGGGGGAACTGCATCTGGACATTATCCGCGATCGCCTGTTGCGTGAGTTCAAGGTGGAGGCCACCGTCGGTGCTCCCCAGATTTCCTATCGCGAGGCCATCACCACCGCAGCCGAGGGCGAAGGCAAGTTCATTCGCCAGTCTGGTGGTCGTGGTCAGTACGGTCATGCCATTATCAACATCGAGCCCAACGAGCGGGGGAAGGGTATCGAGATCGAAAACAAGATCGTCGGGGGTGTCATCCCCAAGGAGTACCATTCCGCAGTCGAAGCCGGTATCCGCGAAGCCATTGCCAGCGGGGTGTTGGCCGGTTATCCGATGGTCGATGTCCGGGTGGAAGTTGTTGATGGTTCCTACCACGAGGTGGACTCCAACGAGTTGGCCTTCAAGATGGCCGGCATCTTCGCCTTCAAGGAAGCCTGCAAAAAAGCCAACCTCATACTGCTCGAGCCGGTGATGAAAGTGGAGGCGGTCACTCCGGACGAATCACAGGGCGACGTGATGGGTGACTTGAATCGGCGACGGGGTAAAATTCTCGGCATGGTGACTGACGAGAAGCAGCTCTGCACTGTGACGAGCGAAGTGCCGTTGGCCGAGATGTTTGGTTACGCGACGGCCGTTCGATCACTGTCCCGTGGCCGCGCCTCCTACTCCATGGAGCCTTACAGTTTTGAACAAGTGCCAAGCAGCATCGCTGAAGAGATCGTCAGCGGCAGCACCAAAAAGCCAGCACGCACCTAAAGACAGAGAATACAGACATGCCAAAAAACCGCATAAGAATTCGCCTCAAGGCCTACGACCACAGGGTGATTGACCAGTCGGCCGGCGATATCGTTGAGACGGTCAAGCGCACCGGCGCGCTTGTTGCCGGGCCTATTCCGTTGCCGACTCGCATAGAGCGATTTACCGTGGGCCGCTCCCCCCACGTTGACAAAAAGGCACACGAAACCTTCGAGCAGCGCACGCACAAGCGTCTGATTGATATTATGGAGCCCACAGCAAAGACCGTGGACGAATTGAAAAAGTTGAACCTCCCTGCAGGTGTCGACATCACCATCAAGATTTAAGCACCATGGTTGGATTATTGGGAAAAAAACTGGGCCAGACTCGGGTTTACACCGAGAACGGCAAATCCGTGAGCGTCACCGTCGTGCAGGCGGGTCCCAACCAAGTGCTGCAACGCAAGACTGTCGACAAGGACGGTTACGAGGCTGTTCAACTCGGTTTCGACACTCAAAAAGAGCATCGTCTCAGCTTGCCCAAGCGCGGCCATCTCAAGGCGCACAACGGTGAAGAAAACTACGCCCCGCGCTCTCCCGGGCGCACAGTCAAGGGCAAGGATCGCTTGGCCAACCGCAAAGATTGGGATGCTCGTTCCGTCACACCCGTGCGGCGTATCAAGGAATTCCGCGATTTTTCACTCGACGTGAACCCCGGCGACTCGATCGGGGCTGATGTGTTTGAGGCCGGTGATTACGTGGACGTGATTGCCAAAACCAAGGGACGCGGATTTCAGGGCGTAGTCAAGCGGTGGAATTTCGGTGGCGGTCGTGCATCGCATGGTTCAGGCGGATGGAGGCGCCGCCCCGGTTCTATCGGGGCAGGCTCAACGCCTGGCCATGTCATCAAGGGCAAGCAAATGCCCGGCCACATGGGGCAAGCCAGTCGCACGGTGCAAAACCTGGAGGTGATTCAAGTGCAGGCTGACAACAACCTGCTGCTTGTCAAGGGAGCCATCCCCGGTGCCAACGGCGATTATGTCGTAATCCGTGAAGCCAAAAAAAAACCGAAGAAAACCAAGTGAAAGGCAGCTGAGAATTTAAAAAATGAAAGTAGCAATCAAGAACGCCAAAGGCGTGGATCAGGGCGAAAAGGAAGCCAATTTCACACCGGTGGACGACGAAAAGGGCCAGCAGGCCGTTCACGAGGCCGTCATTGCCTACAATGCCGCCCAACGCTCTGGCAATGCCTGCACCAAGACGGTTGGCGAGGTTTCCGGTACAGGTGCCAAGCCTTGGCGCCAAAAAGGCACCGGCCGCGCCCGGGTCGGGTACAAGCGTAACCCAATCTGGCGCGGCGGCGGCGTGGCCCATGGCCCCAAGCCACGTGTCTACATTAAGAAACTAAACAAAAAAGTACGCGATCTCGCGGTTCGCAAGGCGTTTACCGAACGCATCAAAGATGACCAAGTGGTCATCATCGACGGCTTGAATCTCGACAAGCCGGCCACTGCGCAACTGGCCAAGACTCTCAACGCTTTGGGCGTTGATTCCAAGAAGCCGGCCAATGCAAAGTACAAGAGCGCTGTGCTGGTCACGGGCGAGGCCAACAACAACGTCGCATTGTCCGCTCGCAACATTGAGCGCGTCCGCTCCACCACGAGCGACACGCTGACCACCTACGACATCCTTTGGCCCGATGTTCTTGTTTTCACCACAGACGGTTACGAGAAGTTTGAACAACGCCTGAACAAGTAAAAAGCATGAGTCCCTTTGATGTCATCAAGACCGTTCGCCTGACCGAGAAGGTCATGGCCGTTCAGGAGTACAACGATTCAGCTGCCGAGCGCCTGGGCAGGGGAACCCGCCAACAGGTGCATCTCGTCACCGACACGCGTGCAGATAAAAACGACATACGCCGTGCGGTGGAAATCTTATTCAAAGTGAAGGTGGATCGCGTGAATACCATGAACGTTAACGGCCGTCTGCGCCGCAAGCGTACTCGTCACGAGGGACGCACGCCGCGTTGGAAAAAGGCCATTGTCACCCTCAAGGCTGGCGACCAAATCACGCTGACCTAGTCCGGGCGCAAACGAAATTTATCAAACGGGAGTCGTTCTTCGACTCCCGTTTTTTGTGCCATGATTATCCACGCGTTTGTCCACGCACATTGTGTCTGGATGTGAATGGAATTGACACCGACCGGGCCACCCCATAGTAGTTGCGGCGCATCACACCAAGCCAGCTGCTTGGCTCAACATGCAATACACAGGATGAAAACAATCGCATACGCGGCAGTCGGACTGCTCATTGTCGGGACAGCAACCGAGCCAGCAGCTCAGGCTGCCAAGAAAACCAACAAACGAATTGTGAAAAAAGAGGCATTCGGACAAACCGAGGACGGGCAGAAAGTGCACGCCTACACGCTGGTTAACAGCAACGGGCTCAAGGCCAAAATCATCACCTATGGCGCGATCCTCACCGAACTGCACGTCCCCGATCGCGACGGCAAGCTGGGCGACGTCGTTCTCGGTCACGACAAGCTCGAGGACTACCTCGATGGCCATCCGTATTTTGGCGCCACCACCGGCCGCGTTGCTAACCGCATCGCGAACGGCAGGTTCACTCTCGACGGAAAGGAATACAGCCTCGCTACCAACAACGATCCCAACCACCTCCACGGTGGCAACGAAAAAGCCATCAGCAAACAGGTCTGGAAAGCCAAGTCGACCAAGAGCGAACTAGGCGCCGCCGCCGCGTTCACCCTCACCAGTCAGGATGGCGAGGAGGGTTACCCCGGTACGCTCAAGATGAAGGTCACTTACACGCTGACCGACGCCGACGAGTTGCGTATCGACTATCTCGCCACCACCGACAAGGCGACGCCCATCAACCTTACCAATCACGCCTACTGGAACCTCGCCGGCAAGGGGACAATCCTCGATCACATCCTCCACATCAACGCCGACCACTACACGCCGGTGGACGACACCTTCATCCCCACCGGCGAAATCGTCAAAGTGGATGACGTTATGAGCTTCCTTGAACCGACCGCTATCGGTGCTCGGATCGACAAGCTGCCCGGCGATCCGGGTGGGTACGATCACAACTACGTCTTGAACAAGACCGAGGCTGGCAAGTTAAGTCCCGTCGCTCGCGTGCAAGAGAACACCACCGGCAGGGTAATGGAGATTTTCACCACCGAGCCGGGCGTTCAGTTTTACTCCGGCAATTTCCTGGATGGCACAGACATCGGCAAAGGCGGCGAAAAATATCAGTTTCGCAACGGGTTCTGCCTTGAGACGCAACACTTCCCGGATTCCATCAACCAGCCGCATTTCCCCAATGCCATCCTTCGCCCCAAACAAAAATACACCCAAACCACCATCCACAAATTCAGCACGAAGTGAGTCCACGCCGGAGGCGTTGGTAAGCGTTAATCAATGGAAAAACGCAGCTAGTCCCATCGGCTAGCTGCTATGAAGACTTCGGGTTCAGCTTTTGGTTGAACGCGACGGCCTCTGCGTAGCGCACGCCGCTGCCGCCGAAGATGTCGAGCGCCGAGCCGATGGTGAGGTGCACCCGCCCTTGGCCGAGTTCGGTCACCCGCTGCAAATCGGCCATCGACCGTGCGCCGCCGGCGTATGTTACCGGGATCGGTGAGTGTCCGGCGATCAGTTGCACCAGCGTTTCGTCGATTCCCTGGCCAAGCCCCTCCACATCCACGCCGTGAATGAGGAACTCGTCACACCTCTTGGCCAAGC
>DASCOW010000480.1:0-1974 GCA_036012205.1 Verrucomicrobiota bacterium | reverse complement strand
GTCGTCGGGTTGGTCTGCTGGTATTGTCCACGGGTAAAAGCGTGCAAGAAGCCAAGCCAAGTCCTCGGATAACCCCAGTTGATTGGCGGGTTGGTCATAGAGGCTAGCGGCATGAACAGGTAAAACACTGCTCCTCCGGCATAGGCCAAGCCACTCCAGAAAATTTTCAGACTATCGCGAAGTTCCAACACCGGGTTGAACCCGCCACGCCCACTGTCCTGCGCCAGCGTCACAAACCACAGCAGCCCCGCAATGCCGATGAAACTGACGCCGAGCATGTGAAAAATCACCAGCATCGGTGCATTGCCGCTGAACAACTCGGTCGAACCTCTCGCCATCGCCACCAACACTGCAAGGTAAACCAGCGCGTTGACGGTGAAAAAATTCCGGCCCAATCTAGGGTGAGCAAACAGGATCACCGTTTCGATACCCATCGCCGCTACGATCAGCGTCTGATGGTTGCACAGACAGATTCCAAACCAGAAAAACGTCCAGTACAGGTAACGCATCCGGGCCGTGTCCTGCGTCCAACGATACAGGCAGCACAGCACGCCCATCAGCGAGAGCACACTCAGCGTGTACACCTCCACGATCACCGCTTGGCTCCACATGAACCCACTGAAGCCGAGCATCAGTCCCGCCACACAGCCGCCCACCAGCGTGATGCGCTTGACCAAGCGCTCGTCAATGCCGCCGAGCCACTCCATGCCCTCAATGATTCGCGCCGAAGCCCGGCAGGTCAGCAGCGCCAGCAGACCGCTCGACAACGCCGCCGCGAATGCCGACGAAAGCGCCACCCGAAAAGCAATGTTCGAGATCGGCACCAGCTTCGTAAACAGCCACGTGTACAGCGTCCACACCGGGTAACCGGGCGGATGTGGCACGCCGGCGTACATGGAGCCCACCGCCAGCTCGCCGCAGTCCTCCAGCGTCAGGTCCGGGGAGATCGTCAGGCAATATCCCAGCAACGTCACCAACGTGGTGATGCCGAACGCCAGCCAATCCACCGGCCGAAAAAACGACTCGCCGGTGGCGAGTGCCTTGTCCGTTTTCAGCCAACCCGGCATCGGGTCAGACGAAACCGACCCGGCAGAAACCGGCTTGGGGCACCCTTGGCGTTGCACCCGTTCTTTCTTGTTTTGTCCCATCAGGAATACGCCGCAGCGCGAAGGCGCCCAAGGTAACACCCGACCGCGCCGAAAATCCATCCCCGAATCCAATGGCGCACCATTGCCTGTTGCGTCCCGGGTCGGTTTCGCGGCAAAGTCGTCGCCGATGGTGCTGCCCCACAAGATCGCCACCCTGCTTTACTGCTTCGATACCTCCGACCGGTTATTGCTGCTCGAGCGCGTACAGGAACCCAACCTTGGCAAATGGAGTCCGCCCGGCGGCAAAGTGCGGGCTGATCATGGCGAGTCACCCTACGCCTGTGCCTGCCGCGAGGCCCGCGAAGAAATGGGACTCGACCTTCAGCCAAGCGACCTCCATCTCACCGGGATCATCAGCGAGGACGGCTACGAAGGCAGCACGCACTGGTACATTTTTTTGTTCGAAGTTCTGCCGCGTCTGGCCAAGCTGCCGCCGCCCTGTTGCGAGGGTCGATTCGGGTTTTTTGACAATAACGAAATAGCCAAGCTCGACGTGCCACGCACCGACCGCGAACAGCTTTGGCCTCTATTCCAGCAACATCAAGGCGGCTTTTTCTCCGGACACTGCCACTGCATTGATGGGAATGCCTTCGAGTGGACGACCGAGGAATCCTGCCATGACTGACGATCCGATCATCGACCTCAGCAGCGACGACTACTTCATGGGTGAGGCCCTGCGCCAGGCCATGAAAGCGTGGGACGCCGAGGAAGTACCAATCGGTGCGGTGATCGTACACGAAGGCCGGATTATCGCCCGGGCATTCAACCAGGTGGAACTGCTCAACGACGCCACCGCCCACGCCGAGATGCTCTCCCTCACCGCCGC
>DASCOW010000479.1:0-10944 GCA_036012205.1 Verrucomicrobiota bacterium | reverse complement strand
ATTGATACCGCTGCCGGCACTGCTGTCATTCCGTTGTCAGGCAATGCGCGCTTCTACCGTATCAGCTCGGCATCGGCCCTCAAGATCACCAGCATTCAGGTGGCCAACAGCAAGGTGACGCTCAAGTACGAGTGATCTTGGCCAAGCGCCTAGCCGATGAGAACAAAAAAGAGAGCCGGAACGACTCCCTTTCTTGCTCAGTCAACGCTTCGTTAAATTGCCTCGTTGCCCTTTTCCTCAGTGCGAATCCGGATGGCCTCTTCAACGGAGGTGACGAATAATTTACCATCACCAATCTTTCCGGTGTTGGCCGCCTTGGTGATCGCGTCCAGACAAGCTTGGACATTTTCATCTGTGATCACCAACTCGAGTTTGATCTTAGGAAGGAAGTCGACAGAGTATTCACTTCCTCGGTAAATCTCGGTGTGGCCCTTTTGCCGGCCGAATCCCTTGACTTCGGACACGGTCATGCCCTCGACGCCGACTTCTGCCAGCGCGTCCCGAACTTCATCCAGCTTGAACGGTTTTATGATTGCTTCGATTTTTTTCATAACAAGTAGTCAATCTTCGCGCACTGAGTCTGCAGTCTGCGAACCCCTCGCGGCAAACAAAGGGGCAAGTCTTGTGCCAAAGACCATGATTGAATTTGTAACTTATTCGTGCCAAATGGCTTATGTGTTTCACAACGCAACTCCTAGCCAAGCGGCCGGAGGATTTTAGCCACGGATTCGGAGTCAAATTTCTCAAAGTGTTCAAAAACAGACAGCCGCTTGGTCTTGGCCACTCGACTCCAATCGGCTTTGCCCCTAGCCTCCCGCGCGTTGTCTGAGATGCTCAAATCTTCCGGCGCCATGGCTGGCGCCACGTTGTTCAGTCGCCTCCTTGGAATGGTTCGGGTGATGGTTTACGCCCGGTTCATGGGCGACGGGGCGATCGCCAGCGCTTTTGTTTATGCCTTCCAGATTCCCAACCTGTTCCGCCGGTTGCTGGGCGAGGGGGCGCTTACGGCGGCGTTCATCCCGCTATTCAAGAGCAGGGAGAAAACAGAGGGCGAGGAGGCGATGTGGCGGACGGCCAACGCCGTGGTCTCGGCGCTGGTGGTGGTCTCGGCGCTGGTGGTTGGGCTGGTGATGCTGGGGCTCTCCGCGGCGTTGATGTGGGGCGAGTTCGACGTGCACACACGGCTGATGCTCGAGTTGCTGCGGGTGGTGTTCCCGTACATGCTGCTGGTCTGTCTTGCGGCGGTGTTCATGGGCATGCTCAATTCGCGCGGCTACTTTTTCATCCCGGCATTGGGCGCGACGCTGCTCAACGTAGTGATGATTGCAACAGTGCTGATCGTCGCGCCGCATTGGGGCGACAACTTGGGAGAGCAGATTTTCGCACTGGCGTTTGGTGTGCTGGTGGCTGGCGTTGCACAGGCCGGTTTCCAGTTGCCGTATTTGTTTCGCGAAGGCTACCGGCTGCGCTGGGTTGCTCCGTGGCGCAACGACTCCGTGCGGGAGGTCGGCCGCAAGATGATCCCGGCGACGATCGGTGTCGCGGCGTTTCAGTTCAACATCATCATCACGCAGACGCTGGCGTTTTGGGTCGAGCGCGCCAGTGGCGCGAAAATTGTCGCTTCGTTCGAGTACGCGGTGCGGTTGATGGAGCTGCCGCAAGGGGTGTTTGGCGTGTCGCTGGCGACGTTCCTGCTGCCTACTCTGGCCGGCTTGGCGGCAGAGAAGCAGTTTCCCGAGTTTCGAGACAACCTGCGGCGCGGCATGGGTTACCTGTTTTTTGTGAACGCCCTCGCGGCAGCGATGCTGATGGTGCTGGCTGTGCCAATGGTGCGGTTGCTGTTTGAGCGCGGCGAGTTTACGGCCGACTCAACCCAGCGCGCCGGCTTTGCGCTGATGTGCCTTGCGCCGAGCCTGCTGACCTACTCGGCGGTCAACGTGATGGCGCGCGCGTTTTACGCGCTGGGCGACACGAAAGTGCCGATGCAAATCAGTGCGGTGTGTCTTTGCCTGAACATCGCGGTGCTGCTGCCGCTCATTTTCACGTTCCCGAAGGGCCTGCAGGCCGGCGCGCTTGGCCTGGCCAATGCCATCAGCTCTCTCGTCAACGTGGGACTGCTGTCGTATGCCCTCAAGCGCAAAATGCCCAAGTGGGAGATTCAAACGCTACTGCGGCCGCTCGCCGGCATGCTGTTGGCGGCCGGTGTTGCCGGTGTTGTCGCCTGTTTTTTGTGCGACCAATGGGAGGATTATTTTGGCCATCGGACGGTGTGGTTGAAAACCGGCGAAGTGTTCGCCCCGGCCATCATGGCGGCCCTCGTTTACTGGGCAATCACCGCTGCCATCGGACTGCGCGAGGCTCGCGAGCTCTTCTCTCTTTTCCAAAAACACCGGGCGGAGGAGTAACCCGCTTGGCCATGCGCTTGGCTGATTTCGCTTTTATCCGGGCTGCGAAACCGCTTAATTGCCCGTGCGATGAGTCGCTACGCAACCATCACCGTCATCGGGCGGGACAAGACTGGCGTCGTGGCCAGGGTCACCAACCTGCTGTTCGAAACCAGGGCCAACATCGAGGCGCTGGAGGAGCAGGTCACGCGTGGGCAGTTCAGCATGACGATCCAAGTCAGCTGGAAGGCGTCTTCATTTGAATCGAAGCCGATTGGCCAGGGGCTGCGCGCGCTGGGCCGCGAGTTGGGGATGGAGATCAAGTGGTGGTTCACCGATCCCGGGCGACCGCAGCGCATGGCGCTGATGGTCACCCGCGAGCCGCATTGCCTCGACGCCATCCTGGAGGCAGTGAAAGCCGGCCGGCTCAAGGCAGAGATCGTTGCCGTCATCGGCAACCACCGCGACCTGCAGGCCAAGGCCGAGAAGGTCGGCCTGCCGTTTCACCATGTGGGGTGGGCGAACCGGGCCAAGGCCGAGGCCAGGGTGCTTCGCATTCTGGAGAAAGCACAGGCCGACTTTGTCGTACTGGCGAGATTCATGAAAATTCTGTCACCGAACTTCGTCTGGCGGTTCAAGAACAAGATCATCAACATCCATCCCTCGCTGCTGCCCAGTTTCCCTGGGCCGCAGCCGTACCGGCAGGCGTACGAGCACGGCGTGAAGATTGCCGGCGTGACGGCGCACTTCGTGAGTATGCACCTCGACGAGGGGCCAATCATCGCGCAGGAAAGTTTCCGCATTAAACCGGGCGTGACGCTCAAGCAGATCGTCGCTGTCGGGCAAAAGCTGGAATCCAAGGCGCTGGTGAACGGCATCCGGCTCTACCTCACCAAGCAGCTTGACGTGCACTGGGGCGTGGTCAACCAAGTCTGAGCGCCGCAGTTACTCGTCGAGAAACCGGACGTTGATGCCACCGGACTTGGCCTCACCCTCGTTGAGGCTGTCCTGAAGCGTGTGTACACGTTCGCCCGGTTTGGCATCCGACGACACCCCTGCTTGGCCAAGCGCATGGTCTTCAGGCGAGAGCGCAGCGCGCAGTGCGCCCTGCACCAGCTCCGCGCAGTGAATTTTCATTGGTGGCAGCGGGCCGAGTTCGCCGGAGAGTTCCTCCGGTTTCATTTCCATTGCCTCATCGGCGGTTTTGCCTTGGATCAGTTCGGTGGCCAAGCTGGCTACAGCGATCGCCGTCTCGCAGCCGAAACTTTGGAACGTGGCCTTGTCGATGACCTTTTCGCCGTCCTGCTCGCGATATTTGACCCACATGCGAAGCATCTCGCCGCACTCGGAATTGCCCACAGTGCCGACCGAGTCGGCGTCGCTCATCTCGCCGACGTTTTTCGGGTCTCGAATCGCCTCGACAACTTTCTTTTGTAGCTCGTCATTCATTTTAATTCAACGTGTAGCGTCGGATGGATGAATCAACCTCCAGCGACCACGCATCGATCCCGCCGCGAAGGGCGCGCACATTCGGCATGCCGTGGCCAAGGTAGTAGGCTGCCGCGTCGAGACACTTGCCACCGAGGTGATCGATGATGACGAACGATTGGTCATTCTCCCAACTGCCGAGAATATCCTGCATCAACGCCTGCGTCAGCATGGAGGAACCATCGATGTGCACCGCCTCGAATTCCTCACGTGAACGAATATCCACCAACCGGACGTCGGCTCCATTGTAGCGCAGCTTGGCCAAGTCGCTTGGCTCAATCAAAACCCTGGCATCCTCCTCGTGGCTCTGGCGAATCTGCTCCAGCACGTCGGCGACAGGGAGTTCGCCGTTGCGTTTGCAAACTCCGGAAAGCGTCTCGTCCGGCTGAAATCCGCAACTGCTGCAACCGCCGATGTGGTACTTGCGAAACAACGCCCGCTGCGCTCCGGGGAAAACGTCAAGCACCTCTTGCATCGGAGAGTCGGGAGTGATTTGTTTGGTCTCGCTCACAAGTCTTTTGGTTCCAGACCGGTTTTCCGTTCAGTTTCGACTTTGTAATTCATCGTGTTCCCGTGCTATCGCTGATCGTCCATATTGTTGAGCAGCGGATTACGCAAACAGTTTCCTCACTTCATGGAGCACCTCGATGAAGCGGTCAATCTCGGCTTCGGTGTTGTAAAAGTAAAAGCTAGCCCGCGTCGTCGCCGGGACACCGAGCTTGTTCAGAAGCGGTTGGTTGCAATGATGCCCGGCTCGCAGGGCGACGCCCTTTTGGTCAGCCATCGTGGCCAGATCGAGCGCGTGGGCGTCCGGTAGCACGAAACTCACCACGCCGGAGCGGCCTTCCGCCGGGCCAAAGAGCCGGATGCCGTCGATCTCTGCCAAGCGCTCGCAGGCCCGCTTGGCCAAGCGCTGGTCGTGCTCGAAAATTGTCTCACGTCCGATGGTTTCTAGATAGTCCAGCGCCGCGTGCAGGCCCACTGCGTCGGCGACATTCGGTGTGCCGGCCTCAAACTTGTGCGGGGCAACATTGAAGGTGGCTTCCCGGTACCCGACCTTGGATATCATCTCGCCACCGCATTGGTACGGGGGCATCGCATCAAGCAGTTCGCGTCGGCCGTACAGCACGCCGATCCCGGTTGGCCCACAGGTTTTGTGCCCGGAAAAAGCAAGAAAATCGCAGTCAATCTCCTGCACATCGACCGGCATGTGGCCGGCGCTTTGGGCGGCGTCCACCACGGTGAGCACCCCGGCAGCTCGGGCGTGAGCGCAAATTTCGGCAATCGGGTTGACCGTTCCCATCGTGTTGGAAATGTGCGTGATCGAGAGCATCCGGGCGCGGGCGAGTTGCTCGTCGAGCCACTGCAAATCCAGTTGTCCATCGTCGCCGGTGATCTCGATGAAGTCGATCTGTGCCCCGATGCGCTGGGCCAGTATTTGCCACGGCACGAGGTTGCTGTGGTGCTCCATCTCTGTGAGTAAAATGGTGTCGCCTTCGCGCAGGTTATCAAGCGCCCAAGTGTTGGCGACGAGGTTTAGCCCTTCGGTGGTGCCTCGCGTGAATATGATTTCCTCGTGTGAGCCGGCATTGAGGAAGTCGGCGACACGGCGGCGCGCCCCCTCGTACGCTTCGGTGGCGCGGTTGCTCAACTCATGGATGCCGCGGTGGACGTTGGCGTTGTCATGCTCGTAGTGATGGCAGATTGCATCGATGACTTGTCGTGGCTTCTGGCTGCTCGCTGCGTTGTCGAGGTAAACCAGCGGGTGGCCGTTCACCTTCTCTTGCAGGATGGGAAAGTCATCGCGTTTGGCCAAGCTTGCAGTTTCGGGCGTCTTGCTCATTACATCATGCCCAGTTGGAGTTGAGCCTCCTCGCTCATCATGTCCCGGTTCCACGGCGGATCCCAGATGATTTGCACGTCGGCCTCGTTGACGCCTTCGATGCACAGCAGCCGGTTTTGGGCGTCCTGCTGCAGCACCGGCCCCATGCCGCAGCCGGGCGCGGTGAGCGTCATCTTCACATCGACTCGCCAGCCGCCGTCAATCTGCGTTGGCGTACTGTCATATACGAGACCAAGATCCACAATGTTCACCGGGATCTCCGGATCGTACACTGTTTTGAGTTGCGCGTCGATTTGCTGCAACAACTCGTCGTTCGTCTCCGGTCGCTTGGCTTCCTCCGCGGGGGTTTTGACCGGTTCAAGGCCAAGCGCATCGGCATCGCTACCCTCGATGCGAAACATGTTGCCATTGACGATAACCGTGAAGGTACCGCCGAGCGTCTGGGTGATCTGCGCCACCTCGCCTCTTTGCAGCCTGACCTTGTCTCCGGAAGGGACGATCGACGCCTCGACGTCGCGGCTCAGTTCGATGGGTTTTCCTGTGGTCATTTCTCCAGCGACTGCGTGATCGATTCAGCCGCAAGGGTACGGATTCGGTTCACCATCGAGTGCAGACCGTTGCGTCGCGTTGGGCTCAAGTGCCGGTCCAGGCCAAGATCGGTCAACGTTGCAGCTCCATCGGTGGCCAAAATCTGTTCGGCAGTTTTTCCACTGTAAATCATCAATAAAACGGCGATTAAACCCTTTACAATAAAGGCGTCCGATTCGGCTCGAATTTCAAACGTCGAGTCGCCGGCCGGCAGCATTACCAGCCAAACCATCGCCTGGCAGCCGTGCACTCGGTTGTTCTCGACTCTCTCCGACTCATCAAGTGGCGGCAGTTTTTTGCCCAACTCGATGAGGTAGGCAAAGCGCTCCTCCCAGTCGCCAAGCAGATCGAAATTCTCCACCAGTTCATTGATGGTTGTGTCCAGATAAGTCGTCATTTCTCAGTCGGACTTGCGGAGTGCCTCGAGCCGGTTCCAAACAAGCCTGTCGAGTTCCTCGCGCACGGCATCGTGCCGGATTCGCTCGACGATTTCGCCGGCGAATCCGTGAAGCAGCATCCGCCGCGCGGTGGCGGTGTCGAGGCCGCGGGCGCGCAAATAAAAAACCGCGTCGTCATCCATTTCGCCGACCGTTGCGCCGTGAGTGCACTTCACATCGTCGGCGTAAATCTCGAGCTGCGGCTTGGTGTTCACTGTGGCGTCATCGCTAAGCAGCAGGTTTTTGTTGGTCTGTTTGGCGTCGGTTTTTTGGGAGCCCGGCTGCACGAGGATGCGCCCGTGAAACACGCCACGGGACTGGTCGTCGAGGATGCCGTTGAAATATTCGTGGCTGTCGCAGTGCGGCGCGGCGTGCTCGACAATCATGTGATGATCGGCCAACTGCTGGCCCCGCAGCATATACAACCCGTTGAGCACACACTCGATGCCTGGTTGGGTCAGGCGCATGCGCAGGTTGTTGCGCGACAACCTCGCCCCAAGCGCGATCGAGTGGAATGCGTACCGCGCATCGTGACCCAGCTCCGAGTGCAGCGACGCCAGATGAAATGCTTTCGCCGATTGATCCTGAAATTTGATATGCTCGATATTCGCGCCATCACCGATGTGTGACTCGGTAACGACATTGGTCACGGTCGCCGCTTCGCCAAGCGAGAGGTGAGACTCGATGACTGTGCCCTGCGCGTTGGCCCCGGTGACAATGCAATTGCGGATATGTGCCGCTTCGCCCTCCTCGCTCGCCGTGGTGACGAACAACAGGTGCACTGGCTTGGCCAAGCGCTGACTGTCGTCAATTTGGATGACCGCGCCATCAGTGAAAAAAGCCTCGTTGAGCGCGATAAACGGATCGGCATCTCCAGCAGAGACCGAGTTCGGTTCGGTTTGTACACCCGCCAGATTGGAGACAGTCACACCGCTTGACTGCTCAGCGATTTGCGACAAGGAGGCGTTGAAATGGCCGTCGACAAACACTAGGCGGTCGGCGTCCAGTTGACCAAAAGTAACATCGTCAAGTTGCTCTTGTTCAATCGCTTGGACGCTCTTGGAAAGGATCGGCCGAAACGGCAGCTCAGTGAGAGGTCCAACGTTGGTGAATCGCCAGTCCTCATCCTTCAATGTCGGGTAACCGGAATCGGAAAAGCGGGCCAAGCCGGCCTTGCGGAGCGGCATCTGCGGCATGCCGTTTTGCTCGACGGCGACGAATGCCTCCATCGGGGTGAGCGCTGAAGTTGTGGTGCCGGCTTGGCTCATGCAGCTTTTTTGATTAGCCAGTCGTAGCCCCTCTCCTCCAGTTCAATCGCCAGCGACTTGTCGCCCGACTTGATGATGCGGCCGTCGTGCAGCACGTGCACGAAGTCCGGCACAATGTAGTCGAGCAGTCGCTGGTAATGCGTGATGACAATCTGCGCGTTGTCGTCGCGCCGCAGCCTGTTCACGCCATCGGCGACGATGCGCAGTGCGTCGATGTCGAGGCCCGAGTCGGTCTCGTCGAGAATGGCCAGGCGCGGATCAAGCATCGTCATCTGTAGAATTTCATTGCGCTTTTTTTCGCCGCCGGAGAAACCAGCGTTGACCGGACGCTTGAGAAAATCCTCACCCAACCCAAGCTCGCCCATCTTCGATTTTACGGCCTTGAGGAAGTTCATGGCGTCGAGTTCCTCGACGCCACGGTGCTTGCGAACCGCGTTGACAGCCGAGCGCAAAAAGTACGCGCTGTTTACGCCGGGGATTTCCACCGGGTATTGGAACGCAAGGAAAACCCCCTCTCTCGCGCGCTCCTCCGGTGCGAGGTCGAGCAGGTTGCTGTCGTTGTAGAGTGCCTCACCGCCGGTGACGTCGTAGCCCTCACGCCCGGCAAGCACCGAGGCGAGTGTGCTTTTGCCGCTGCCGTTTGGCCCCATGACGGCGTGCACCTCGCCGGCGGTCACCGTGAGGTCGATTCCCTTGAGGATCGGCTTGTCACCGATCCAGGCCTGTAGATTTTTAATCTGTAGCATTCCTGTTTTTTTAGCCCACGCTGCCCTCGAGACTGACGTCGAGGAGTTTCTGAGCCTCCACGGCGAACTCCATAGGGAGTTCCCGAAAAACCTCTTTGCAAAAACCGTTGACGATCATGTTGACGGCGTCCTGCGTCTCGAGGCCGCGCTGGTTGCAGTAAAAAATCTGATCCTCCCCGATCTTCGAGGTGGTCGCCTCATGTTCAATGTTGGCGGATGGATTCTTGGCCTCGATGTATGGGAAGGTGTGTGCCCCGCACCGGTCGCCGATCAGCAGTGAGTCGCACTGCGAAAAGTTGCGGGCGTTCATCGCTTTTTTTCCGACCTGCACAAGGCCTCGGTAACTGTTTTGCCCGCGGCCTGCGGAGATGCCCTTGGAGACGATCGTGCTGCGGGAGTTTTTACCGAGGTGCACCATTTTTGTGCCGGTGTCGGCCTGCTGCATGTTGTTGGTGAGTGCAACAGAGTAGAACTCGCCGATCGAATTGTCGCCCTGCAAAATCACGCTGGGGTACTTCCACGTAATTGACGAGCCGGTTTCGACCTGCGTCCACGAAATTTTGGCGTTGGTTTTGCAGAGTCCACGCTTCGTCACGAAGTTGTAAATGCCGCCGCGACCCTCCTCGTCACCGGGGTACCAGTTTTGCACGGTGGAGTATTTGATCTCAGCGTCATCGAGCGCGACCAATTCCACCACGGCGGCGTGTAACTGGTTCTCGTCGCGCATCGGCGCGGTGCAGCCCTCGAGGTAGCTCACGTGGCTGCTTTCCTCGGCGACGATAAGCGTCCGCTCGAACTGCCCCGTGTTGGCGGCGTTAATTCGGAAGTAGGTGCTTAATTCCATCGGGCAGCGTGTGCCCTTGGGGATGTAAACGAACGATCCGTCGCTGAAGACCGCCGAGTTGAGCGTGGCACAAAAATTGTCCGTGTACGGCACGACGGTGCCCAGATATTTGCGGACAAGTTCCGGATGTTCCTGCACTGCCTCGGAGATGGAACAGAAAATCACCCCCGCCTTGGCCAAGTCCGCCTTGAACGTCGTGCCGATCGACTCGCTGTCGAACACCGCGTCCACCGCCACTCCGGCCAGCCGTGCCCGCTCGTGCAGCGGCACGCCTAGTTTCTCGTAAGTTTCGAGTAGCTTGGGATCCACCTCGTCGAGGCTTTTTGGCCCGTCTCCTTTTTTCTTCGGAGCACTGTAGTAGGAGATGTCCTGAAAATCGATCGGCGGATATTTCACATGCGGCCAGGTCGGGCACTTCAGTTTTTCCCAGTGCCGAAACGCCTTGAGCCGCCACTCGAGCAGCCATTCCGGCTCATTCTTTTTCGCGGAAATGAATTGCACGGTTTCCTCGTCGAGGCCTGGCTTGAGCGACTCGCTCTCGATGTCGGTGACAAAGCCGTACTTGTAGTCGCCGGCGACAAATTGATCGATCGTGTCGGTGTCAGCCTTCATGCGATGGCTGACTTCCGGCCGCAGTCCACACACGTACCGGTGCAGCGTCCATGCAACGCAATATCAATTTTTCTTACCTCAAACTCGTTTGTCACATCCACCTCCGAAACCTGCGGTGAGTCTTTCAGGTTCACGTCAAACACCTTGCCGCAGTCGTCGCAGCAGAAGTGCGCGTGCTCGTTCATGTTCAAGCAAAACAGCGTCGCGCCACGATCCACATTCACCTGCCGCACGACGTCGCACTTCACGAGGGCATCAAGGCAGTTGTAAACCGTGGCCATGGAGATTTCCGGTTTGGACTGCTTGGCACGCATGAACACCTCCTCAGCAGAGGGATGATCGCGTTGGCCAAGTAACACCTCGTACACGTGCCGCCGCTGGGAAGTGACTCTCAGGCCCTTCTCGGCTAAACGTTTGTTGAGGGATTCACCGGACGCTGGAAGAGAATCCGTCGCCACGAACGCAAAGTGCCATTGGCCAAGTGCAGTGTCAATACTTGGAATAATTCTAAATAACATCCCCTCTGTGAGGCCAATTGAAAGATAGCTTTATTCACTTGGCATCAATGACTTCCAGTCTATTGTCGGGTGGCCGGCGGCTATGATGGAGGGATTGCGGAGGTCTTTGCGACCGTAGGCTAGGCGGTAGCCGTCGAGGGTGCAGACGGCGCCGCCGGCTTCCTCGAGGATGCATTGGGCAGCGCCGGTGTCCCACTCCATCGTCGGGACGAAGCG
>DASCOW010000478.1:0-6551 GCA_036012205.1 Verrucomicrobiota bacterium | reverse complement strand
CAAGCCCTGCTCCCGGCAGGCCTCGTTCAGCGTCTTTTTGCCTCCGCAGCAGTAGTCGATGCCGGCGTCTTCAAATACGCGTGCGAGCGCCGGGCACCCTGCCACGATGGCTCCGACTGAGTCGTCAATTTGTGGTTCGTTCATGTTTGGTCGGTCGCATATTGCAACATGTGGGCAACACTACACCAGGCAGTCTGCTTCGTCGAGTTCGGAGAACAACTTCAGCCTCCACGCCGCTTGCCCAAACTGCTAGCCTGCCCGCCGTCGTATGAAATTATCCCTCGAGTTGACTGTGGACACCGGGCCGGAGTGGGTCGATGCCGTGAGGGCTGATCTGCCGTCGTTCCTGCAGGATCATGCCGACTGCGAGCGCAAGGCCTCGGCGCTAGTGATGAGCCTAGTGGCCAAGTACCCGGATCGGCTAGAGATCATCCCGGAGTTGATCGCTACCGGGGTCGAGGAGTTAGAGCATTTCCAGCAGGTGTACGAGGTGATGCGGCAGCGGGGCATCCCGTTGGTCAAGGAGATTCCGAAGGATCCGTACATCACGGCGCTGATGAAGCGGTTACACTCGGACTTGATTCGGCGGTTTCTCGACCGGTTGTTGCTGGCGTCGATCATCGAGTGTCGGGGCGCGGAGCGTTTTCGGCTTGTGTCCGAGGCACTCGACGACGACAAGGAGTTGCAGAAGTTTTACCACGATCTTTGGGTTTCCGAGTCTCGGCATGGGCATATTTTTGTCGGAATGGCGCTGGAGTATTTCGAGAAAGATCAAGTGTACGGACGGTTGACGGAATTGAATGAGGCCGAGGGTCGGATCGTCGAGGGCTTGGAACTGAGAGCTGCGTTGCATTGAGATTTTTTGTCATGACAAACAAACAGAACAAAACAGAGATGACGCGCCGGCGTTTTATCGGCGCGAGTGCGGTGGCCATCTTCGGTTTTCAAGTCGTCCCCAGCCGTGTTTTCGGTGCGAACAATCGTTTGGCTGTCGCCGGGATCGGCGCGGGAGGCAAGGGACGGGCGGATGTTTCCGGCGCGGCCAAGGCCGGATGCGACATCGTCGCGCTGTGCGACGTGGACGAGCGTCAGGCCGCCGGTATGTTCAAGGCGCATCCCAAGGCCAAACGCTTTGCCGACTTCCGCGTGATGCTGGAGGAAATGGGCGGCAGCATCGACGCCTGCACCATCTCCACGCCCGATCACACCCACGCCGTGGCCACCTCGATGGCGATGAAAATGGGCAAACATTGCTACACACAAAAACCGCTGACGCACGACGTGTTCGAGGCGAGGTACCTGACCCGCTTGGCCAAGCGCACCGGCGTGGCCACGCAGATGGGTAATCAGGCACATGCGGGGGAGTCGATCCGTCGCGCGGTGGAGCTTGTGCGCGCTGGGATCATCGGCAACGTCACCGAGGCGCACATCTGGACCAACCGCCCGATCTGGCCGCAGGGCATGAAGGCTCGTCCGCCCAAGGCCGCCGTGCCCAAGGGTGTGGACTGGGATATTTGGCTTGGTACCGCACCGCACCGTGAATACGGAGACGGCTACCTGCCGTTCGCGTGGCGCGGTTGGTGGGACTTCGGCACCGGCGCGCTCGGCGACATGGCTTGCCACATCATGGACATGGCCTGGTGGAGCCTCGAGCTTGGATCGCCGACCCGCATCAGCGCCCGGCACGGCGGCAACACTGCGGAGAGCGCCCCGAACTGGTCGGTCATCGACTACCGGTTCGGCTATCGCGGCAGTCGTCCGCCAGTGAAACTCGTCTGGTACGACGGCAAAAAGAACGGCGTCCAAAACGCGCCCTCGCTTGAGACCACCGATGGCGTCCAGATGGTGGCCAAGGGCAAGCGAGGCTACGGCTCCATGCTGATCGGTGACAAGGGGCGGATGTTTTTCGGTCGCAGTGGCACGGGTTGGAAAATCACCGGCCGAGACGCGGACGAGGTGAAACAGATCGAGGCCAATACCCCGAAGAGCCTCCCGCGCACCGAGGGCAACTACGTCGAGTGGGTGAACGCCGCCATCGGCAAGGGCCACAAGCCGCTGAGCAGGTTCGAGATTGCCGGGCCGTTCACCGAGATGGTGCTGCTTGGCAACTTGGCCCTCCGTGCCGGCGAGCCGGTGCAGTGGGATGCCAAGGTGTTGCGCTCGACCAACAGCGAGAAGGCCAACCGCCACGTCCGCCGCGAGTACCGCAAGGGTTGGGTGTTGTGAAGCAGCTGTTTGGCCAAGCGGCGGCCTGTTCCTAAAATTAATTGACCCCAGAGCAGCCCCCAAGCACCATCCTTCCACTATGGAACGACCCTCCCAGACCAAGCCGAAACAGGCTTTCACATTGATCGAGTTGCTGGTGGTCATCGCGATCATCGCCATCCTTGCAGGGCTGTTGTTGCCGGCCTTGGCCAAGGCCAAGACCAAGGCGCACGGCATCGCCTGCATGAACAACTCCAAGCAGCTGATGTTGGCGTGGCGCATGTATGCCGAGGACAACAACGACGGGCTTGTGTCGTCCAAGGAGGGGATGATGACCGGCCGCCGCTGGGCCGGGCCGCGCTGGGTGTTCGGCTGGCTCGATCTGCCAACGAGCGGCGCGGACGATGTGCTGCCGGAGATTGTCATCAAGACCAGTCCACTCTGGGAGTACTGCGGCAACTCCACCCAGATTTGGCGCTGCCCGGCCGACACCACCACCGGCAAGTGGCAGGGCAAGGTCTATCCCCGCGTGCGGAGCATGTCGATGCAGTGCTGGATGGGTGGCCCCGGCTGGGGGGGCGCCGGTATGGGCTCACGCCAACCGGACAGTGGGCCGTACCGGGTGTTCGTGAAGCAACACCAGATCATCGGCCCCTCGCCATCCGAGGCGATGGTGTTGCTCGACGAGCGCGAGGACAGCATCAACGACGGCTATTTCGCGGTGGACATGACCGGCTATCCCGATCGGCCAAAGGTGATGAAGCTGGTGGACTACCCCGCCTCGTACCACAACAACGCAGCCGGGATAGCCTTTGCCGACGGCCACTCGGAGATTCACAAGTGGCTGGATTCCCGGACGACTCCGCCGCTGACCAAGGGGCGGGAGTTGCAACTCAATGTCTCCTCCCCGGAAAACCCTGACATGCTGTGGATGCAACAACACAGCAGTGACCTCGTAAACCGATGAACCGACTGGCGCTTTGCCTTGGGGCGTGGCTTTGTGCGAAAGGATTGCTGGCAGCCCAGCCAAGCGGCGAGCCGGTTTTTTCATTCGGCGTCATTGCCGACTGTCAGTACTGCAACGTCAAGGTGTCGAAAAGTGCGGCGCGTCAATACCAGTTGTCGCCAAAAAAACTGACGGCGTGTGTCGAGCACATGAACCAGTTCGACTTGCTGTTCGTCGTGCACCTCGGCGATTTTATCGACCGCGACTTCAAGAGCTTTGCAAAAGTGGCGCCGATCTATGATCGGCTCAAGGCTGATCACTATCACGTCCTCGGCAATCACGACTTCAGCGTGGCAGACGAGCACAAGGCCAAGGTGCCTGCAGCACTTGGCCTCAAGTCACGGTACCACCAGTTTCGGTATCGTGGTTACCGCTTCATCGCGCTGGACGGCAACGACGTCAGCTTGCACGCCTACCCGGCGAACGATCCGCGACACAAGGCTGCCGAGGAAACCCACAAAAAACTGCCCGACGGCACGCCAACGTGGAACGGTGCCGTTGGCCGGGCGCAGCTCGACTGGTTGAATAAGGCGCTGGGTAAGGCCGGACGGGCAGGAGAGAGGGTTATCCTGTTTTGCCACTTTCCCGTGTACCCGGAGAACGTGCACAACCTGTGGAACGCCGCCGAGGTGCTGGCTGTCGTGAGGGAAAACCGCAGCGTGGTGGCGTATATGAACGGCCATAATCACGCCGGAAACTATGGCCGCTTGGACAGGCGCCACTTCGTGACGTTTACGGGGATGGTGGACACGGAGCAGACAGCTTATGCCGTCGTGGATGTTCACGCGGACCGGCTGGAAATCAAAGGATTCGGGCGGCAGAAAACCATGACCTTGCCGCTGCCGGAGAACGGCAATTAGCGGTCTACTGCCTTGGCCGGTGGCGCCTCTTCAAACTGTCCGTGGTGGCGAAATTTTTCGTACCGGGCATTTAGCATTTTTTTCATCGGCATGCGCTTGAGCGCCTTGAGGTGTTTGATGAGGTGTTTCCCAAGCGTGGCGGCGGTGGTTCCCGGGTCGCCGTGCGCACCGCCAAGCGGTTCGGGGATGATCTCGTCCACCAGTCCGAATTTTTTCAAATGATCCGAAGTGATCTTGAGGGCAGCGGCAGCGTCGGGCGCGGCGGCACGATCTTTCCACAAGATGGAGGCACACCCTTCTGGGCTGATGACTGAGTAGTAGGCGTTCTCGAGGATGAGGACGCGGTCAGCCACACCGATACCCAGCGCGCCGCCGGAGCCGCCCTCGCCGATGACCACGGCGATGATCGGCACCTTGAGTGTCATCATTTCGCGCAGATTGACGGCGATGGCCTTGGCGATGTGCCGCTCCTCTGCGCCGATACCGGGAAAGGCGCCTGCGGTGTCGATGAGAGTGATCACTGGCAGATCAAACTTGCTGGCAAGTTTCATCAGACGCAGCGCCTTGCGGTAGCCTTCGGGGTGGGCACAGCCGAAGTTGCGCATTACATTCTCCTTCGTGTCGCGCCCTTTCTGGGTGCCCATGACCATGACCCTATCATCCCCCAGTTCGGCAAATCCGCAGACCATCGCTTTGTCGTCAGAGTAGAGGCGGTCGCCGTGCAGTTCAGAGAAATTGTCGAAGGCGTTTTGGATATAGTCGAGCGCGTAGGGCCGGCGTGGGTGGCGGGCGAGTTGCACGCGCTGCCATGGGGAGAGATTCGAGTAAATGCTTTCGCGGGTTTCCTCGATCTTGGTCCGGATTTGATCGGCCTCGTCCTGAAAATCTACCTTGATGCCGAGGGGCAACGAACTCGTTGTCAGCGCATCCAGCTTGGCTTGGAGATCAACAATGGGCTGCTCAAAATCGAGGTGGTTTTTCATTCCGGTAATGCGGGTGGCCGCCTGAGCTGGATTGTAGTGGCAAGTCGTCCGGGTGCAACCCGAAACAGGAAAGGTTGACCCTGGCCTTGACCGGTTTTAGTTTCTGAGTGTCTGCGCCACGCAGGCTGCGTGGTTGTCGCGCAGGGGTGCGAGTTGTTTGACGGAGGTAGCTCTGCAAACCAAGCCGCGAATCCGTGGCATACCTGATGCTGATTTGAATTTGAGATGCTTAAACCCATATTGACAGGAACGGAAACCAAGCGCGTGGCCAATCGATGGCTGGCGGGTTGGGCTGTGGTGATCGGTGTGCTGGCTGTGCCGGGCGAGTCGGTGGGACAGATCACCGTCACGGCCAAAGACATGTTTGGCAAGGAGGGGCAGTACTACAAAATGTACTCCAACTTTGTCGGCCATTTTTCAGAAGCCGCCCGCGAGGAGGTGGACGCGTTTGAATACATCGGAGAAGCCGGGGAGGATCAGGTGTGGGACTTTCGTGAAGGGCCGGAAGATGAAGTGATCCGGTTTGACTATGTGAAACCAAGCGCGATTGAGACGGATGTGGAGTTCGAGGGAGCGACCATCGTGGAGCGGGCGACGTTCGATTCGACCGGCAAACAAAAAAGTATGTTTCTTGACGTGAACACCACCAACGGTCGGAATGTGTATGGTTTCCATGATGTGAGCATCGACGAAGAAACCCCGGCGATTCCGTTCAGCACCCGGTTGAACGATTTTCCGGCGGTCATGAAATATGGTGACTCGTGGAGCGGAAACACGACGTTTGAGTTTGTTACCCGTCAGGAGATGTTCGGAGTGGGGACGATTGAGGCTCCAACGAAGCTGGTTTACCTTTCGGAAATGGAAGTGGACGGCCACGGAATCATCATGATGCCCGGGTCGGGCTTTCATGACTGCCTACGGATCAACGAACTGGTGCAATACGACACATACGTGAAAATTCCAGGGCTGATTGAGGACTGGCAAAAGGCCTCCACCGATTACATCCGGAATTACTACTGGCTGAGCAAAGACATGGGGATTGTCGCCCAGATCAGTTCGGTGCAGGACAGTGTGCCGCCGGCGGATGAATTTTCTGTTGCGAGCGCATTGTGGCGACAGTTCGAAAACAATCATGGTGAATCGACGGCGACAGCGCAACCTGTTGAGGGGCTCGAAATTACGATGGATGCCACTGGGAAACGGATTTTGTTGAACTGGAAAAAATCTGAAAATACGGTTGAATATCAGGTTCAGTTCAGCGATAACTTGACGCCAGACAGTTGGAGGGAGTTGAAAAAGACGACCGGAAACTTTGCGTTAGACGATATTTCCTCCAAAAAAAGCCGGTTTTACCGGATTGTGTCGATGGAATGATGGAATGAAAGTGCAGGCAACCCAACGTCTGGCCAAGCGGTCGGAGCAATATCCCGCAGGGAGACGGGAGGGGTGGTTGCGAGGTTTTACCCTCGTTGAGTTGCTGGTCGTGATCGCGATCAT